>WFRA01000082.1 GCA_015486775.1 Kiritimatiellales bacterium
GGCGTGCGGGATGTACGGCCCCATGCCCACCATGTCGATATCGATCTCCTTGAGAAAGAGCACGTCGTTGGCGAGATCCTCCATCGTCTGCCCCGGTAGCCCCATCATGACGCCGGTGCCCACCTGATAGCCTGTGCGGCGCAAGCGCCGGAGGCACGCCACGCGCTCCTCGAACAAATGGTCGGTCGGATGGATTTTGGCGTAGAGCGCGGGATTGCTCGTTTCGATGCGTAGCAGATAGCGATGCGCCCCGGCATCCTTCCAGCGCCGATAGGTCTCCTCGCGCTGCTCCCCGAGCGAGAGCGTGATGCCCAGCTTGCCGTCCGTCGCCGCCTTGATCCGCGTCACCACCCGCTCGATCATTGCAATATATTCCTCGTCCTGCCGCTCGCCCGACTGGATCACGCACGAGCCATAATCCGCTTCAAACGCCCAGACCGCCTCCTTAAAGATTTCATCCTCATCCATCAGGAAGCGTTCAACCTTCGTATTGCTCTTGCGGATGCCGCAGTAGTAGCAATCCTTGATGCACAGGTTGCTGCACTCGATGATCCCCCGAAAATAGGCCACCTTGCCAACATACTGCTCCTTAAAAAAATAGGCGCAGTCGTAGAGCGCCTGTAGCTCGGCCTCGTCGTGGATCGAAAGCAGCTCCACTAGCTCTTCCACGGAAAGCGTCTCCCCCGCCCTTGCCCTTTTCAAAACTTGATCTGTCATATCCGTCCAATCCGTCCGATTAAAAATACAAATCGCGTGCACCCTGCTTGATCTGTTCAATGCGCTCGACGAGCTGCTGTTTTTGATCGCCCTCGGGCATGCGCTCCAGCTCGCGTTCGACCTGCCGCATGCCGACCTTCTTGGTTTCGGGCGAGGAATAGTCCTCCATATATTCAAGGAAGGTTAGCACTGCGTTCGGCGTGCAGAAACGCTTCACGAAACCGGGAATGGCAAACTCCATGAAGTGCTCGCCAGTGCGCCCAAGGCGGTAGCAACCGGTGCAGAACGAAGGAATAAAGTCAGCCTCGCATAGCTCGCGGATCACCTGGTCGAGCGAACGTCCATCGTTGAGCACAAACTGACTTTTCTTATAGCTCTCCTCGTCCTGCGCCGAATAGGCTCCCACGCCAATGTCGGAGCCAGCATCAATCTGCGATACACCAAATTGAATAATTTCATTGCGCAGCTCGACCGACTCGCGGCAGGTCAAAATGAGCCCGGTATATGGAACCGCCAAACGCAGGATGGCAACCAACCGCTTAAAATCAAAATCACTCACGCCTTGGTATTTTGCGGTCTCGGTTCCGATGGCTGGCTCGATACGCGGAAACGAAATCGTGTGCGGGCCGACATTGAACCGCTCCTCCAGATGAATCGTGTGGTAGAGCAGCGCCATCGTCTCGAAGCGCCAGTCAAACAGCCCCATCAACGCGCCAATTCCCACATCGTCGATTCCCGCTTCCTGCGCACGATCAAGCCCATGCAACCGCCAGAGATACTCGCTCTTCGGCCCCGACGGATGCTGCTTGGAATAGGTCTCCTGATGGTAGGTTTCCTGAAAAATTTGGTAGGTTCCAATGCCCGCCGACTTCACCAGCTTGAACCCTTCGTGGTCGAGCGGCGCGGCATTGATGTTCACGCGGCGGATCTCGCCGTTGCCATGCTTCTGGGCATAGACCACCTGCACGGAGTCGTGAATAAACTGCGCGTCGTATTGCGGATGCTCGCCATAGACCATAATCAACCGCTTATGCCCCCGGTTCACCAGCGCCTCAATCTCCTTTTCCAGCTCCGGCATCGAAAGCGTCTTGCGCGCTACCGCTTTGTTCGTGCAACGGAACCCGCAATATTGGCAGTTGTTGATGCACTCGTTGCCGACATAAAGCGGTGCAAACAACACAATACGGTTGCCATAAATCTTTTCCTTCAGCGCCCGCGCCCCCTCGAAAATCTCCTCCGCCATCTCCGGCGAATCGGCATTGATCAGCGTGGCCATCTCCTCCGGCTCCAGCCGGTTCTTGTCCAGCGACTGCGCAATAATTTCCCGCACCCGCTCTTGAGTTGGATTCTTCGTTTTTTCCAACCATTGGAAAATTTCGTCTTCGGGAATAAAGCTTTCCAGCCCTTCAACATCCACCTTGGGTAGTCCACGTTTCATTTTTTATCCTCGTAAGCAAGTCGTGCCTCAGGGAATGGCGAAAGCACCCGCTTCAGCACCCCCTGCGTCTGGGCAATGCACATTCCATAATTCGTGATCGGCACGCCGACCGCCTCGCATTTTTCGATTCTCGAAAGTACCTCGCGGCGATTTTGCATGCAGCCACCGCACTGCAC
>WFRA01000083.1 GCA_015486775.1 Kiritimatiellales bacterium
GCGAAAGCAGCTCCTCCACCGTGATCTCCAGCGCCTTGACCGCCTCGCAGGCAATGTCGACAATCCCGAGCGCCAGCACATTGTTTTCGCACATCTTGCCGATCAGGTATTCCATCGAGAGATAGTTGACGCGCCGGACATCCTGGTCGAGATATTGGCGCTGGGTGGCGATGAATCCATCCACCGCCATGTCGCGCACCGCATGCGAAAAGCACCACATCTTGTCGAATGGCGTGGCAGCCCGCAGATCCTTCCCGCGGCTGTATTTGAGGTGGAACAAGGCGCGCTGAGCCAGCGCTTCGGCGGTAATATTGTCCTTAAAATTCTTCATTCTTGAAATCCTGTTGTGTCGGTGAACCCGTTCGGGAGCGTTCTACTTAGCCCAGAAGTCCTGCCGTTGCAAGCCCTACCGGTGGAATTGCCGTTTCCTCCGCATTCTTTTCAAGATTTTGGCGAATCGGTTATTTCCTGGACGGAACCAGACTTTCCATCCTAGGGTTGGGCGAGGTTTTCGCGGGAAAAACACCTCCCGCCGCGCATCTGGACACAGCTCCAAACCGACAGGTGCGAGGCGGCTTTTTCAACTAGGGAAAGTCCGCCGAAGCTGGTACCCTGTTGGTCGTCGATGACCAGCTCGCGGGCGTGGATTCTACGTATATTCTGTATTTTACGGTTTTTATTTTTATCTTGACTTAATAGGCCATATCTTTTTCGATGAGAGATTAGCTTATGATTGATTATTTATTCTGGGTCAATGTTGAAATTATTTTTTTTGCCCCCATGTCACCCAACCCGGGTTCTGGCGGGAACATTGAACAGCGATTTTCGAGTAAATTTTCGAGTTGTGAGGTCAAGTGGTAAGCAACAGTGTTTGGTACGATAGCTTCTGCCGTGAGAGGGGTGTGGGTGGGGAGGTCAGTGAGCGTGCTTGTTGCGCAGGCTGTTCCAATGTTCGATGCGCTTGCGGATGGTGGCTTCGTAGCCTTGGTCGGTGGGGGTGTAGTAGGTTTTGTCGGTGGGAATGTATTCTTGATCGACAAAGTGGCCTTCTGCGCTGTGGGCATATTTGTATTTTTGCTTGCCCTTGTCGGGCTTGGGGCCGCTCTGGAGGTGCTTGGGCACGGGCAGGGTGCGGCCGTTTTCCACATCGTCGAGCGCGGCGTTT
The DNA here is from genome assembly GCA_015486775.1 of Kiritimatiellales bacterium. Lineage (GTDB taxonomy): Bacteria > Verrucomicrobiota > Kiritimatiellia > Kiritimatiellales > Pontiellaceae > Pontiella. The sequence goes on from WFRA01000083.1 coordinate 1,166, forward strand.
ACGGCGAGGTAGGCGGCGTTGCTCTTGGGGGCGCAGGCGAGATAGGTGGTCGCCTGCGCGAGGGTGATGCGCCCTTCGGGCATGCCGATAAATTCGACGGCCTGCATCGCCGAGACCGCGAGCGTCAGTCCGCGCGGGTCGGCGTTTCCGATGTCTTCCGAGGCGAGGATCACGAGGCGACGGGCGATGAAGCGCGGGTCTTCGCCGGCATAGAGCATCTTGGCGAGCCAGTAGATGGCGGCGTTGGGGTCGGAACCGCGCACGCTTTTGATGAAGGCGGAGATGGTGTCGTAGTGCTCGTCTTCGTCGTGGTCGTAGTTCACGGCCTTTTTCTGCACCGACTCTTCGATCTCGTGGCGGGTCAGGTGCACCATGCCGTTTTCCTGTGGCGGGGTGGTGAGCGCGGCAATCTCCAGCGCGTTGAGCGCGCGGCGGGCGTCGCCCTCGCAGACCGCAGCAAGATGCGCCAGACCATCCGCGGAGGCGGTGACGAGTCCGTTGAGCCCGGTGGGTGCTGTGAGCGCACGTTCCAATACTTGGATAATGGCAGCCTCTTCCAAGGGTTGGAGCTGGAAGATTTGCGAGCGCGAGTTGAGTGGGGTGTTGATGAAAAAGAAGGGGTTGTGCGTTGTTGCGCCGATCAGGACAATGTCGCCGCTCTCTACGTAGGGGAGCAGTACATCCTGCTGTGATTTGTTGAAGCGGTGGATTTCGTCGATGAAGAGGATGGTCTCCTGAGCGTTCATCTTTTTCCAGTGGCTGGCGCCCTTGAGCAGCTCGCGCAGGATTGCGACGTTGGCGAGCACGCCGCTGGTGCGCTCGAACCGGCGGTTGGTGGTTTTGGCGATCACCTCGGCGAGCGTCGTCTTGCCGCAGCCGGGCGGGCCGTAGAGAATGATGCTGCTGATGCGGTCGGCTTCGATGGCGCGGCGCAGTAGCTTGTCGGTGCCTAGAATGTGTTCCTGCCCGACAATTTCGTCGAGCGACTTTGGGCGCATGCGCGCCGCCAGCGGGGCGGTGCCCGCGCCGGGGCGCGGTTTCGGGGTTTCGGATGGTTCGCTAAAAAGATCCATGCGCGAAAAGATAGCGCGGGGAGGCCGGAATGCAAACCGTAATGCGCAACGAGAAATTGTCCCCGTCATCCAATCC
>WFRA01000084.1 GCA_015486775.1 Kiritimatiellales bacterium
ATCCGGAGCTGTATGCCAAGATCCATCCGGCCGACCATTTGTTCGAGGAGCGAGTGGAGTGTTTGCGGCGGTTGCGCCGCACGGGCTACCAGGTCGGCACCGGCGTCATGATGGGGCTACCGGGGCAGACGATGGAGGATCTCGCCAACGATATTCTTTTTCTCAAGCAGATCGACATCGACATGGTGGGCATGGGGCCGTACATCCCGCATTCCGACACGCCGATGGGCAAGGAGGTGCCGCCCTATAGCGACGAACAGAAAAGAGCGGCGCTGGAGCTGGGGCTGAAAATGATTGCCGTCATGCGCATTGTGCTCAAGGACATTAACATTGCCGCCGCCACCGCGCTCCAAGCCTTGGAATATACCGGTCGGGAGCAGGGCCTGCGCTGCGGTGCCAACGTCATTATGCCCAATGTCACCGAAACCGGCTACCGCCCCAAATACCAGCTCTACGACGACAAGCCCTGCACCGACGAAAACTCCGCCATGTGCCGCGGCTGCCTGAGCGGCCGCATCAAGGGCATCGGCGAAACCGTCGGCTTTGGTGAGTGGGGCGATTCGCCGCACTTCCATAAACGGGAACCGGAATAGGGGCTACTCTACCTTTTCCCAGACGATGGGGTCGGCGTTCGGCTCGATGGTCGGCGCTTTTTTCTTGCGGCCACCCTTGCCTTCCGGCTCCGGATGGAGCAGGTGGGCGATGCCGTCGATGGTCATCCCCAGCACGATCACAACAATGCCGTAGAGGTAGAGCGTTGAGACGCTGCTGCGATCCAGCAGGTTGATCATGCAGAGCGGGGACAGTACCAAAATGAGCGCCAGTCGGGTGAAGGCGAAGCGTCTGGAAACGACAACCTTCAAGAGGATGGAGAGAAGAATCCCGATACCCACCATGATGGCTACGGCAATCGTTCCGGAGATCAGTTGGCTAGCGATCTGCTCGTCGATACTAATATGCATTCTTCCATGCGGGATCGAACCGATCCCCTCCCTTTGAACCGGAAGCTAGCATCTGCCACGCCCGGCTTTCCAGCCAAAACAAACAATGATATTTGGCCGGGGATTCTATCCAAAATTCGTGTTAATCGGCGTTTATTTGCGCCCCGTTTTGTGGATAATGCCCGCTTCTTCAAGTTGGAGATAGGGAATCTGGAGAAAACCATGGGAAAACTATTTGGAACAGATGGTGTTCGCGGCATGGCGAACGAAGGGAACATGACGGCGGAGATGGTGCTGCAGATTGGCCGCGCCACGGCCTACACCTGCAAGGAGTACCACAAGGAGCAGGGCACTCGCCCGCGCATCATCATTGGCAAGGATACGCGGCTGAGCGGCTACATGCTCGAAAACGCGCTGACGGCCGGCATCACCTCGATGGGCGTGGATGTGCTGTTGCTCGGCCCTATCCCAACCCCGGCGGTGGCGTTTATCACCCAGAGTATGCGGGCGGATGCCGGCATCGTGATCTCGGCCTCGCACAATCCCTACTTCGACAACGGCATCAAAATTTTCGCGCGCACCGGCTACAAGCTGCCCGACGAAATGGAGGAGGAGATCGAAGAGCTGGTACTGAGCGGGCGCATCAATAACATTCGTGCGGTGGCCCAGGAGGTTGGCAAGGCGAAGCGCATCGACGATGCCATGGGGCGCTATATCGAATTCTGCAAAAATACCTTTCCCGACGGCATGACGCTTGACGGCATGAAGGTGGTGCTCGACTGCTCCAACGGAGCCACCTACAAATGCGCGCCGCTCATTTTTTCCGAGCTCGGTGCGGAAGTAACCACCATCCATGCATGCCCCGACGGCATGAACATCAACGACGACTGCGGCTCGCAGCATACCCAGGATCTGCGCACCAAGGTCAAGGGGCTGAAAGCCAACGTAGGGCTGGCGTTCGATGGCGACGGCGACCGCTTGATTGCCGTCGACGAAAACGGTAACGAACTGACCGGCGACCAAATCATCGCCATCTGTACCAAGCACTACAAAGACAACGGCCTGCTGAAAAACAACCTCGTGGTCGGCACGGTGATGAGCAACATTGGCTTCCACGTCGCCCTCAAGGAACTCGGCATCGAAACCGAGGTCTCCGACGTGGGCGACCGTTGCGTGCTGGAACTCATGCAAGAGCGCGATGCTGTCCTCGGCGGCGAGGATTCTGGGCATATTATTTTCCACAACTACCACACCACCGGCGACGGCATCCTCTCCGCGCTCCAATTGCTGGGCATCATGCGCCAGTCTGGAAAGCTGCTCTCCGAGTTGGCCAAGGTGATGGATGTCTTCCCCCAAGTGCTCATCAATGTCGACGTTGCGGAAAAGCCGCCGCTTCCGGAGATTGGAAAATTGCAGGACGCCATCAAAGAAGCCGAGGCCGAACTGGGCGACAAAGGCCGCGTGCTCATCCGTTATTCTGGAACCCAGCCCATGTGCCGCGTGATGGTCGAAGGCCCGACCGAGCAGCAGACCAGCGAAATCGCCGAGCACCTCGCCGGCGTCGTCAAGGAGTGTATTGGATAAAATGGAAACGATTCTACAGGCGGAGAATATCGAGCGGGTCTACACGATTGGCAAGACCACCTTGGATGTATTGAAGGGGGTGTCGCTGGAGGTGAAGGCGGGCGAGACGGTGTCGATCATGGGCGAGAGCGGGTCGGGTAAGAGCACGCTGTTGCATGTGCTTGGCGGACTGGATACTCCAAGGGCTGGAAAAGTCCGGTTCAAGGGGCAGGATGTCTACGGCATGTCGTCGGCGCGGCGTTCCCGCTTCCGCGCGGAGGATGTCGGGTTTCTCTTCCAGTCGTTCCATCTGCTGCCGGAGCTGGATATTCTTGAAAATGTGGCGTTGCCGGCCATGGCCGTCCGGGTCTCGGGAGATCCGAAGGAGCGGGCGGCGGAGCTTTTGACGGAAGTGGGGCTGGGCGAGCGCATTGGCCACCGCCCCCAGGAGCTTTCCGGCGGCGAGCAGCAGAGGGCGGCGCTGGCGCGGGCGTTGATGAACGAGCCGGACATCATTTTCTGCGATGAACCGACCGGCAATTTGGACTCGAAAACCGGCGACAAGGTTTTGCATTATTTGTTTCAACTCGTCGCGGGTCGCGGGCATACTCTTGTGCTTGTTACCCATAGCCGGGATGTGGCTTCGCGCTGCTCGCGCCAGCTTGTCCTCAAAGATGGGTTGCTGATTTAGAACCACAGATGGACACAGGTAGACACGGATCTGAATGGATGGCGGAATGGGATCTTTTTATCTGTGTTGATCGGTGTTTATCTGTGGTTTCTTTTATTGAATAGGGAAAGCGAACGTGTTGTGAAGTATGGAAGGAGAACCACAGATGGATGCAGATGGACACGGATTTGAATATAAAAATGAGACTCGCGAGATAATCGGATGTTCGATGGAGGTGCTGAATGAGCTTGGACATGGATTGCTTGAAAAGCCTTATGAAAATGCTTTGTGCGTGGAGTTTGGCTTGAGAGATATTCCCTATGCCCAGCAAGCCCGCTACAAGGTTCTCTATAAGAATGTTCAGGTTGGGGAATATATTCCCGATCTGATTGTTTTTGATAAAATCGTAGTTGACACAAAAGTGATTGATCGCATTACCGATCACGAAATTGGTCAAATGTTGAACTATCTTAAAATCACAGGCCATAGAGTTGGCCTTATTATTAATTTCAAAAAAGCAAAGCTTGAATGGAAGCGGGTAGCTCTGTAGCACTCCCTCCATGATCTGTGTGAATCAGTGTTTATCTGTGGTTCCTGTTTTTTCGCGGTTAGAATTTTAGGATTTATATTGGAGAAGGTAGATGAAAATATTTTTAGGTGATAAATTAGTGGATGAGAAGGATGCGGTGGTGTCGGTGTTCGACCACGGGTTGCTTTATGGCGACGGGGTGTTCGAGGGCATCCGCGCTTACCATGGCCGCGTGTTTTTACTGGACGAACATATCGACCGGCTCTACGACTCGGCCAAGGCGATTGCGCTCGATATCCCGATGGACAAGGCGGCGATGGCGCAGGCGGTGGTCGATACCTGCAAGGCCAACGACATTGCCGATGGCTACATCCGCCTCGTGGTAACGCGCGGCAAGGGCACACTGGGGCTGAACCCGTATCTCTGCAAGAAGGCGCAGACCATCATCATCGCGGCCAAGATCCAGCTCTATCCGCAGGAGCTCTACGACAACGGCCTGAAGATTGTCACGGTGGGCACCGTCCGCAACCACACGGAGGCGATCAACCCGCGCGTCAAGAGCCTGAACTATCTCAACAACGTCATGGCCAAGATCGAGGCGATCAACGCCGGCTGCATGGAGTGCCTGATGCTCAATCCGCAGGGGCAGGTGGCGGAGGCTTCTGGCGACAATGTCTTTGCCATCAAGAATGGGGTCATCACCACGCCGCCGAGCTGGTGCGGTGCGCTCGAGGGGCTCACCCGCAACAAGGTGATGGAGCTGGCCCGCGAGGCTGGATACATCGTGCGCGAGGATGTGATGGCGCGCTACGACCTCTATGTCGCCGACGAGGTGTTCCTCACCGGAACGGCCGCCGAAATCATCTCGGTGGTCGATATCGACAAGCGCCCGATCGGCGACGGAAAGCCCGGAAAAACTACGCGGCAGCTGCGCGACCTCTATGTGGAATGTACCCGCAACGAAGGCGCGCTGATAGAATAAAGTCCAAGGTCTGGAACAAAAGTCCAAAGTCTACAGCCTATAGCCCAAAGCCTGAACATGAAATGCGAATGCTGCCATGAAGCCGAAGCCACGATCCACCTGACGCAGGTGATCGACGGCAACGTCAAAAAACTCAACCTCTGCCCGGATTGCGCGGCGGAGAGCGGGATTGATCTCAACTCCCCGATTTCGATCACCGATATCCTGATGGGGCTGGGTGCCCAGCCGCCGGAGGTTTCGCCCGCTGCGGCGGAGTTCGACCTCTCGTGCAGCCGGTGCCAGCTCACGCGCACCGAGTTCAAGAAGCGCTCGCGCCTCGGTTGCCCGGAATGCTACAACGCCTTTATGGGCGAGCTGACCGCGTTGACCAAGGCGATGCACCACAGCGGCCAGCACATTGGCAAGATTCCGGTGTGCCAGGGCAGCCAGGCGCGCATCACCGCCCAGATCGCCGCGCTGCAAAAGGATATTGCAACCGCCATCGCCATGGAGCAGTACGAGGAGGCGGCCAGCCTGCGCGACAAGATCAAGGCGCTCAGGGAAAATGTCCAATCCTCGGAAACCGGAGCATCCAATGACGCTTGACGAAATGGTAAAACGGCATGGGAGCTGGCTGGAGGCCGGGGTCGGCGAAGGCCCTGTCATCAGCAGCCGCGTGCGGCTTGCGCGCAACCTCGAAGCCTACTGTTTTCCCGGCTGGGCGAACGAGGAGGAGAAGCAGGCGGTCTGGAAAAAGACCTCCGCCATTTTCCAATCCTTGGAAGAGCCCTTTATCCG
>WFRA01000085.1 GCA_015486775.1 Kiritimatiellales bacterium
ACACCGACCACGATTTTCTGCCGGACTGGTGGGAAGACCAATATAGCACTGGTCCGACGGCCATGGATGCGCAGGCCGACGACGATGGCGACGGCTTTTCAAACTATGAAGAATGGATGGCCGACACCGACCCGACGCAGGGTAGCTCGCACTTCCAAGTATTGGAATGGAACGCCCCTACCAATGTGGTATTCATCTCTTCGACCAACCGCCAGTATTCGCTTGAATACAAGCTGGATCTTTCGGATGCCAACGAAGCCTGGACGACCGAAGTGGATTGGTTCGTTGGTTCGGACGGGCAGACCAGCCTCTCCACTCCCGACACAGGGAACCGCGCCTACCGCATCCGCGCCAAGCTGAACTATTGATCCAGAATGGCGCGGGGTTCCGCCCGAGCTGCATTTTCTAGTATCTCACTTTCCAAATTCGATCACGTTTGCGCAGCATTTTTGAACTTGGATGGAAGAGTTTTGGATCACGAATTACGCGAATCGTGCGAATAGGATGGAAAGTAAGTTTTGTAGATTAGTGCGATTCGCGTGATGACTCGAGCCTTTGGCTCTATTTGCATTCGCAAATTAACAGCGCTTCGCTTCGGCGTGATCAAAAAAACAGGTGGTTCCGGCTCCGACGGGTTGGTTTCACCGCTTGTATTGCTGCACGGTCTCGAGCAGCGCCATGATGTTTTCGACAGGGGTGTCGGCTTGGGCAAAGTGGCAGGAGCAGGGCAGGTAGCCATCCGGGTCGAGTTCTTCGAGGCAGAGGCGGGTCTCCTCCGCCGCCCGCCCGAAGTCCTGATATCCACCCCGCCGCCAAAAAAATCCTTCCCCCGTCTGACTTGGCACCCTTATTGCTTACACTGTTTCCGTTAAGGAGGCAGAACATGAAAAATGCGGAACAGATAAGAGATGGAATACGGGAACAGGGTGGAAACTGCGACGGGATCCACGAGTTGATCGACTGGCAGGTTATCCAGTACCGCAAAGCGGTGGATTGCCACCGCATCGATCTTTCCAAAGCGGAGGGGCGCTGCGTGGCCTGGCAGGATGCCGAAAAGGATTTTACGTTCCACGACCGCCAGGTAATGGGGGAAAAATGGCGCGTTGAATATTGCGGCGCGCTCTGCCCCTCCCGGGACAAGTGCCTTATTGCGCTACACTTCCTGCGCAGCCACAGAACCGAACCGCTCTACCGGGCGGGATAGGGCATCTCGCGAAATATCGTGGACGCGACGGCCCGTCGCGTTTTCTCCAACCTACCGCCGCCTCCGCTTGCCTTTATGGCGCGGGCGGCCGGTTTTTAGGTCGGGTTGGATGCGGCGCTTGCGCGGCCGGCGGCGCGGGGTGGCGGCGACCTGATTGGCCAGCACAAAGTCGACAAATCCGCGTGCGATGTCGACCTTGGCGAGCGCCACCTCCACTTCGTCGCCGATGGTGTAGCGCACCTTGCCGCCGCGTGTTTTGGCCTGCGTCATGTTTTCGTTGGCTTCGAGCCAGTCGGAGGTGATGGATGCAAAGGTGACCATGCCGCGCTGGAGCGAATCCGGCAGCTCGACCACCATGCCCTTGCCTTTGATCGAGACAATGAACCCCTTGAAGGTTGCAGTGGCGGAGGTGTCCATGATTTCGCGATAGTATTCCATCCGCTTTTTGTCGATGCTCTTGCGCTCGAGCTCGTCGGCCTGGCGTTCGGTGTCGTTGCAGTGGGTGGCGATGGCATCGATCTGGTTTCCGGAGATTGGAAGTTGCCCGCCTTTTTCGGCGGCCTTGAGCATGCGGTGGATGATCAGGTCGGGATAGCGGCGGATGGGCGAGGTGAAGTGGGTGTAGTCGTCGAACGCCAGCCCAAAGTGGCCGGTCTGGACGGAGGAATATTCGGCGCGCTTAAAGTTGCGCAGGATGGCGAGGTTGGCGGTGTATTCCACCGGCGTGCCTTTGGCCATCTGGATCGCCTCGTTGATCTCTTGCCGGGTTTGCGGCAGTTTGGGGATGCCCAGCGCCTGGAGCTCCATGCCCATGTTGTCCCACTGCTCTTGGTCCGGCTCTTCATGGACGCGGTAGAGGGAGGGTTTTTCGGTGGCGATGAGGATCTCGGCCACGGCGCGGTTGGCCAGCAGCATGCACTCTTCCACCACTTGGTAGGCATCCTTCGCCTCCGAGCGCGGGGTCATCTTTTCCACCTTGCCTCGGTCGTTGAGTTTGATCTCAATCTCGGGCGTGTTGATTTCTATTGATCCATTGGCCACCCGCGCCGCGCGGATCTTGCGAACGAGCGGGCAGAGGTTTTCCAACCGTTGGAGAACGGGTTCGGGAATGCCGTGGCTGGTGCCCCCATCGATGAATTGCTGCACCTGGGTGTAGGTGAGCCGCGCCTTGGAGTGGATGACGGCCGGAAAGGATTCGTAGTCCAGCATTTTCCCGTCAGAGCCGAGGTGCAATTCGACGGAGTGGACGAGGTGGTCGTTCAGCGGATTGAGGCTACACACCTTGGTGGTGAGCTCCTTGGGCAGCATCATGACGGCGCGGTCGACGAGATAGATGCTGTTGCCCCGGCGGAACGCTTCCTGGTCGAGCAGGGTTCCGGGCTGCACGAAGGTGGAGACATCGGCAATGTGCACGCCCAGCAGCCAACCGCCTTCGGGATGCGGCTCGATGGAAATGGCATCGTCGTAGTCCTTCGCGCTTTCGGGGTCGATGGTAAAGATGGTGGCATCGCGCAGGTCGCGCCGTCCTTTGAGCTGCTCCGGCACGATGCCGTCGGAGAGCTTTTCCGCCTCTTGGATCACATTGGCTGGGAACTCCTCTTCAATGCCGGCTTCGCGCAGCAGGCTGTCGATATCCACGCCCGGCGCGTCGCTTGCGCCAAGGTCTTCGAGGATGGAACCGGTGAGCGGCTGGAAGGGATCGTTCCAGGCGTTGAGTTTTACGAGCACCTTATGATTTTCGGGAATGTCCTGTTTGTTTTCAACGCGCACGTCGTGCCGGAAGCCGGGGGCGTCGGGGATGATGTATGAATAGTAGGGGGTCTTTTTGAGCAGGCCGACGGTCTGCTGGCTGGCGCGTTTGAGCACCTTGACCACCCGGCCTTCGGCGCGCATTTCCTTCTGGCCGCGACGCTCGCGGCGGGCGGCGTATTCGGAATGGAATACCTCGATGGAAACCTGGTCATCGGGCAGGGCGGTGCCGGTATTTTTGTCGCCGATATAGATTTCGGCTTCGCCATCCTGGTCCGGGATAAAGATAGCGCCGCCCTTGGGCATGATCCGGATGGTTCCCGAAATCTGGTTTTCGGAATCTGGAAGCGCCCAGCGGTTTTTGTGCTGGCGGGCGATTTTGCCGTCGCGCTCCAGTTCGTGCAGCTCGTGACGGAATGTCGTGCGCTGGCTTTTGGATTCGATATGCAGGGCACGGGCAAGCTCGTGTTGCTTCATGGGGCGATAGTTTGGCGAGGCCAGGAGTTTGAGAAGTTGTTTCTTAAAAGTCATGGCGGCACCATGCCACCGCCGGGCATGGGGGGTCTAGCCCGCAGTCATAAATTAAATGATGTTTGCGAAGGATTTTTTACACCAAGGCCGCTAGTGTAGATAATTTGCGCAGCAAATAACGAGCACGGCGAAGTGGTTCAAGGTCGCGAAGACAGAACTCGTTTTCTTTGCGCACCTTGCGTCCTTCTGTTAGAAAAGCACCCGTTAAGCAACCCCCCAAGCAAAGCCTGATGATGGACTAGGTCTCGACCGCTGCCCGGTCACCAAGACGCTGCGCGGCAAAATCAAGCTGCTCGCCGTAGCCGAAACCGATCAGTAGGTCGCACGGCTCTGCGAGGACTGGATGCAGGCGGATCCCATCAACGCGGGAATCGCGCCCGCCCCGGCTACAGCCAGGCCGGATTGGGGGCGGGGAAGGGCTTGGGCCGCGAGGGCGGAACCCGGGTGCATTCGTCGTCGAAATACCTCCCGACGGGAACCCGCCGCAGGTTTTCCAGATTCTCGAAGAACTTTTCGCTGGAGGCCTTGTGGGCGATGATCTCGCCCCGGGAATCGGTGACCACCACTAGGTAGCCCTCGTATTTGTCGCCCCGCCGCTGCCCGTTCTTGCTCGCGTAGTCCATGATCTCGACCGGCTTTCCGGAAAGCTCGAACTTGTTCCCGTTCTTCTTGCTCAGGACGAAGCTTTCCGTCCGGTGCTCCAGCAGGAGGTGGGTGGCGCCGCTAAACTCCTGGCCAATGGCAAAATATTCCGCCGCCAGCCCCTGGTCGTAGGGCTTGGTGGATATTTTCTTTATCGTGGTCTTGAAGGTGAAGTACGAGGTCCGGGGAATCTCCTGGCTGAGGGTGTACGGGAGAATCCGCTGCTTCGAGGATTTGGTAAAATTGATGTCCAGCCTGGGCGGCATTTCCAGCTGGACAAATTTCCGGTCCTCCGCGGAAAGCTGCTTCAGCGGAACCTTGAATGTCTTGCCCCGCCTGTTTTTCAGGGTGACCTTGCTTCCGATGCGGGCCACCAGCTCGGCCTTGACGGTGCGGCCGTCCGCCAGCGTCCATTCCCTCATTTTTCCCGCGGAAACGGCCGCCTTTTCCGGCGCCGGGACACCGGGATTTTCCTCCCCGGCCGCCGCCTCGGTGGCCGCCACCTTGCGCGGCGGCGGGTTGAAGTCGCGGAATACGGGGCCGTTGGTGAGGCTGCACTCGCCCGCCGGAAGGTATTTCCCGATTTCATCCAGCTGGTCGCGGGTAAGTTCCTCCGTCTTGAATGCCGGCAGGAGCGGCCCGTGCTGGCTGCTCGTCGGGTATTCCTCCCCGGCAACCTCCACCAGGAGGATGCAGGCGAGCTGCCCCCCGCGCCATTCGCCGTAGAGGACCTCCATGTCGACCGGCTCGCCCGCCTTGAGTTCGATCCAGTCGCCCACCGCCATCATCTGGGTGGCCAGCTGATATTTCAGGTGCTGCGAGTCCTTGCCCTTCCACATGTTGAAATAGCCGTCCCGGTTGTAGTGGAAGGGCCAGGCGGCGAGGAAGACTAGCTTGCCGCCCACCCGGACCATGCCGTAGGCGTCGCCGATGCCCCAGAAGCGGAATTTGATGTCCTCGGGATAGACCAGCTTCCCTTTGTACTTCACAAAGAAATAGTAGCTTTCCGTCTCGGGGGCGCCATACACGTCCGGCGCGCCCGGCGAGGGGATCGGCGGAACGACGAAGTGGGTGGTGTAGAGCTTTTGGGGGGCGCGGTAGTAGCGGGAGAGATCCGACTCCTTCCAGCCGTCGAGGATGAAGCGGTCGATCACCTCCCGGAACTGGTCGTCATCCATCGGGATCTTGTTCCCCTTCCGGTCGCGCTTGAGGTCGTAGAAGGTTCCGACAAAGTCGTTCCCGATGCTCTGGCCGCTGCCGAACACGCTGACATCGCCCAGATCCGGCATTACGTCGAAC
>WFRA01000086.1 GCA_015486775.1 Kiritimatiellales bacterium
GGCACCAAGACCTATCTCCAACCCCTGGAAATTCTAGCCTGCCCCGCCGCGGAAATCCCGGAAGCGCACGAACTGCCGATCCCGCTGGGTCGCCACCTCGACGGTTGCCGTATCGGCTTCGACCTTGGCGGCTCCGACCGCAAATGCGCGGCGGTGATCGACGGCAAGGTGGTCTTTTCGGAGGAGGTGGAGTGGAACCCCTATTTCGAGAGCGATCCCGAATACCACATTGCCGGGATCGACGATACGCTCAAGCGGGCGGCGGCGCACCTGCCGCGCGTCGATGCCATCGGCGGCAGCTCGGCGGGCGTCTACGTCAACAACGAGGTGCGCGTGGCCTCGCTTTTCCGGGGCGTGTCGCCTGAAGATTTTGAAAAGAAGGTGCGCCGCATCTTTTTCGACCTCAAAGAGCGCTGGGGAAACATTCCCTTCGAGGTGGTGAACGACGGCGAGGTGACCGCGCTGGCGGGATCGATGTCGATGGGCAAAAACGCGGTGCTGGGGCTGGCGATGGGCACGAGCGAGGCGGTGGGCTATGTCACGCCCGAGGGCAGCATTACCCCGTGGCTCAACGAGCTGGCCTTCGCGCCGGTGGACTACCGCGAAGATGCCCCAGCCGACGAGTGGTCGGGCGATCTCGGTTGCGGTGTGCAGTATTTCTCGCAGCAGGCGGTGGCGCGGCTGGTTCCGGCGGCGGGCATCGACCTTCCGGCGGAAATGCCCTTCCCCGAGCAGCTGGTCGAGGTACAGAAGCTGATGGCCGAGGGCGACAAACGCGCCGCAAAAATCTATTCCACTATCGGCACCTACCTCGGCTACGCCATTGCACATTATGCGGATTTCTATACTATCCGCGAAATGCTCCTGCTCGGCCGCGTGACCAGCGGCGAGGGCGGAACTATTATTATCAACCAGGCAAACGCGGTGCTGGCCGCCGAGTTTCCAGAGCTTGGAAAACAGATCGAAATCGTAACCCCGAACGAGAAGGACAAGCGGCACGGCCAAGCCGTCGCGGCCGCCAGCCTTCCCATGATTGGAGAAGAAAAATGAATCCATATCTCGAATTTGTCCAAAGCATCGTAGCCGATGTGCAGAAAGCGAAGATGCTCAATGTAGACGCGACGTCCCCGTCGCGTATCGCAAGCGACGGGGACGTCGCTTCTACGGTTCTGCTCTTCTCACCGCACCCGGACGACGAGTGCATTACAGGGTTGCTCCCCTTGCGGCTGATGCGCGAAGCGGGAAAGCGGATCGTCAATGTTCCCGTCACCTTTGGTAGCAATGTTGAACGACAGGCGGGTCGCGCGGCGGAACTGGAAGCAGCCTGCGGCTATCTGGGTTGGGAAATCTTCAGGGAAGAGGAAGGGTTCCAATCGCTGGAAGTTTCCGATGTGGTTTCTATCCTCGAAAAATTCCAGCCGGAAATTGTTTTCATGCCGCATTCCAAGGATTGGAACTCGCGACATATTTCCACCCACTTTTTGGTGGTGGAGGCGCTCGAAAAGATGCCTGCCGATTTTTCCTGCACGGTGGTGGAGACGGAATACTGGGGCGCGATGGACGATCCCAACCTGATGATTGAGGCCGACGCGCAACTCGTGGCCGATCTGGTGGCCGCCATTTCGCTGCACACGGAGGAGGTGGCGCGCAACCCCTACCACCTGCTGCTTCCCGCCTGGATGCAGGACAATGTCCGGCGCGGCGGCGAACTGGTCGGCGGACAGGGCGGCGAGGTGCCGGACTTTTCCTTCGCCACCCTCTACCGCCTGCGGAAGTGGGAAAACGGCCAATTTGTCCAGACCTTGGAAAATGGAAAAACAGTTCCCTCGGGAGCACTAGACCCCATCTTTCAAGAGCAATGATTATGAAACGGCCAAAAAACTTCCATTCCTCTTTTTTATTGCTGGCAGGATTGCTCGGCGGCGCATGGACGGCGCAGGCCCAGTCCCCGATGGCGTTTTATCCCGCCCCGAAGCCGGGGGCGTTCAAGTGGGAAACCGACGCTGCCTGCGCCACGGTGGAAAATCAGGCCATTGGGCTGACATGGAATTTTGAGGATGGCATCCGCCTGGAAACCCTAGATAACCGCTATTGGGGCAAGTCCACCCCGATCGACACCCCTCTGTTCATCCTCCACTATCACGTGGACGGGAAAGCGTATGTTTTGGATAGCGGGAACTGCTCTGTTTCAGGTATCCGCCGCGCCGTGCGCGATGGAGATCCCGACGCATCCTGTTTTGCAAAGCGGCTCCCCGGGCAGCAGCGGGTGGTCAGCCTGGGCAACAAGCACCTGTCCGCAAAAGTGGTGGTCGATGCGGGGGCGGACGCCAACTATGTCCGGGAAACCATCGAGTTTTCCGCCCGGCAAAAGGTGGTGCTCGACCGCATCGATCTTTTCCCGGGGCTGGATGCGAAGTGGAAGCCGAATGGAAAAGTTCGCGGGGTTCCGTTTGCGAAAGAGGACTGTTTCCTTTCCTGCGAGCATCCGTCGTGCAGCCAAAACAAAGAGAACGGCGGCCAAACACTCGACATGGGCATCACGCTCGAAAAAGGCCGGACATGGAACACCTCGACCATGGCCGGCGTTGCGCCAAAGGGCCAGTTGCGGCGCGGTTTCCTCTATTATATCGAGCGCGAGCGGGCGCACCCGTTCCATGTTTTCCCGCACTACAACAACTGGCTGGTTACCTGCTTCTCCGATCATCCGTACGACGAAGCAACCGTGCGCGACACCATCACCAACTGGGGCGAACAATTCATTTTGCCATACGGGGTTGAAA
>WFRA01000087.1 GCA_015486775.1 Kiritimatiellales bacterium
ATGTCCAGCTCGCGGAACTCCTCGTTGCTCAGGTGCCAGGGATTCATCCACACCTTCGTCTGCATCCCCCGCTCTTTCAGCAGCGACTGGATCATGCGATGGAAGCCCGCCATCCGGTGCACCACGCCCTGGCCATCTTTCCGATCCTTGGGAAAACCCGACCCCAGATCCCCGTGCCAGAAAAAGAGGTTTCCAATCTCCGGAAATTGATCGAACAACCGGCTATAGAGTATTCGGAAGAATGCCTGAACTTCGGGATGATCCGTATCCAGGCGGTAGAGTGGCGGATGCCCCGCTTTTTGCATGTGTTCATTCAGGAACTTTTCCCCGCGAAGCTGCGGATGCTTTTTGAAGAACTCTTCTGGATAGGGCCGCGGTAAAAAGGTGGTCAATGTAGGTGCCAGACCAAATTTTAGAGCCACTTTTATGACTCGCTTCAACTCGGCCATATTCGCGTCGATCAAATTTCGATCCCAAACCCCCTCGTGCCAGGGCGTCCAGACAAAGGAAACTGGCGAGGGGTTCGTGAAGGCATAGTTCCAATGGCTGGAAGCCATCGGCTGCTCCCTCGAAAAGCGGTTGCACTCCATCGCCGTGAAGCCGAGCGCCACGAGGTTTTCGGTGTAGGTTTCCAAATCAAAATCGAATCCCGTCGGCCAGTAGCACATGAAGGGAAAATCCTCCATCACCAGGCGGTGGGCGAAAGGGCTGGTGCGCACAGTGGGCAAATCGACTTCGCGCCCCAGCCGGGCGTGGTGGATATAATACAAGACCCCGGCCAGCACCGTCCGGGGACAGTCGCCCGAAAAGAGAAGGCCGTCCCCGTTCCGGCGGATCAAAAAACTCCCGCGCGGCAAGAGGGAATCGCCCGCCTCCACGCAAACCGATCCCTTTTCAAAAGAACCTTCGCGCACCGGCAGCTCCAGCCACTCGGCCAGCCTGCGGGCGGCATGGCGAACCAATGCCGGCGACCCCGGCGAAAATAGTATTGTTTTCTTCTTTTCCATACAGCTATCCAAAAAATCCATTGCCTCCCTATTTGTAGACTAGCTCAAACAGCCGGGCGCTGCACGCCCCTTCCAGCTTCACCCAGAGCGCATCGCCCCGGAGTTCCATTCCGGGTCGGAGGTCGGGCGACGACGGGTAGACGCAGCGCACATCGGCCACGGGGGGAATCCCGTCGAGCGGAATCCGGCATTCATCCTCCGGGGCGTTCCGGCGCCAAACCGCCAGCCGAGCCCCCTGCCCCGTTTCCATTCCCAGCGCCATCCATCCGTTACCGTCCCGCAAGCCCGCCATGCCCAGCGGATAGAAGGGAACCGACTGCGCAACCTGTGCGCGGGTCGCCTTGTAGTAGTCCAGCGCCTCCTTGACCAGCTCCAGGTTTTCGGCATCCAGCAGGTCGGGCCGACCGGCATAATGCACCCGGAAGAGAAGCACATTGACCATGTTGAAGATCGTGGTCTCCAGATCGTTTTCATATGGATAGGCCCAGACCGCCAACTGTTCGGGCAGGAGCAGCGCGCTGCTGCCGATGGCCACTGGCGCGTAGCGGTCGAAGGTGGCCTGGTCGCTGCTGCTCTGCAGCTGGGCGCGGGACAGGATTCCATAATCCACCCGCAGCCCGCCCGCGGCGCAGTTTTCCCAGATCACCTGCGGGTGCCGTTCGTGGATTCGCTCGATCCAGGCATAGAATGCGCGGATATGCTCCAGCAGGCCGTCGCCCAGACTGTCGGCCTGCGTTTCGGTTCCGCAGTGCAGGTCGATGTTGTAGTCGTTCTTGATGTAGCCGACGCCGTACTCCCGCACAAAGCGGTCAACCACCGCATCCAGATGCGCCAAGACCTCCAGGTTCCGGAAGTTCCAGAAATAGCGGCGGTTGTAGACGATCCGCTTGCCGTGCCGCATCAGGAACCAATCGTCGGGCTTGGAGGCCAGCCGGTTTCCGGTTCCGCAGACCTCCGCCTCGATCCACAGCCCGGGAACCATCCCCTTTGAACGGATCCGGTCCATCACTTCCATAAAATCGTTTCCGGGGAACCGTTCCTGGTCGACCTCCCAATGCCCCACGTTGGGCCACCACGATTCGCCTGGCGCCGCGTAGTAGCCGCTGTCCATGCAGAAGATCTCGCAGCCCGCCTGCGCTGCGGCGTCGATCAACGGGATCTCCTTTCCAAGGGTTGGATCGCCCCAGATTCCGTTCATGTAGTCGTTGAAGACCACCGGCAGTCCGTCGTCCACCGGATGGGGGCGGCGGCAGGCGGCGCGGCGGTAGCGGGTCAGCGCCCCCACCGCCTCCGCAAACCCGCCGTTCACACAGCCAATGGAAACGGGAACCGAAGAAAACGTTTCTCCGGGAAGAAGGTTTTTCCACCAGTGCCCGCGGTCTTCGTCCGGGCCGCCCGCCAGCAGGTACAGCCCGTGCTGCTCCTCCAGGAAAAGGTGGCCAATCTCCCACTGCCACGAACCGGAATGCTCGATTTGCCAAAACCAGCTGACGCCCCCTTCCGTATCTTCCAGCACGGCCATGGGCGCCTTTTCGGCGGAAGAGCGCGACCCGAGGCAGGTGGCCCGGTAGTGCGAGGCATCCTCCACATCCGCGCCCAGCTCCCGCAGGCCAAGCGTGCGCCACTGCCCCTCGCCGGACCAGCTCGAAAACGGAATGTGGACCTTGATCTTATCCGCCATTTCCCCGGGCGACTGCCGCCCCAGGTGGTAGAGCGCCACGGACGAAACCTGCTCCAGCCCGATGGCCTCCCCGCCGGTATTTTCCACCTCGACCCAGCGGCGCACCACCGGAATATCCCCCTGCGCAAA
>WFRA01000088.1 GCA_015486775.1 Kiritimatiellales bacterium
GCCACCACCTGCGCCCGGAGCTTTTTCTTCTTGGCGGCGGAAAGCTTTTCCGTCTCCAGCCGCTCGACAGCGGCCCGGGCAACCTGCGCCTTGAGGCGGTGGAGCTCCGCCTCGCCAGTCGCCACCTCCATCTGCCCGGCAAGCTCTTTGTAGGACTGCGCAAAGGCGATCTTTCCCAACGCCAGAAAAAGCAGCAGGATGACAACGCGCAAACTCATTTCCCAATAATATCAATCTTTTAAAGCAGGTCAAGCGGGTTATTTCAGAGCTTTGGGTTGCACTTTGAACGGTATTTTCGTAAATCCGACGAATGCCGAAGCAAAAAGGAGACAAACGATGAATATTACGCTGAAAGAAGGAATCGACTGGGTGGGATACGTTGACTGGACGGTTCGCGACTTCCACGGATACAAGACCGAGAGCGGATCGACCTACAACGCCTATCTCATCCGCGACGAAAAAATTGCGGTGATCGATGCCGTCAAAGCACCCTATGCCGAAAAATACCTCGACCATATCCGCGCCTTGGTCGATCTGGGCAAGATCGACTATATCGTCTGCAACCACGCCGAACCGGATCACTCCGGCGGACTGCCCGCCGCTATGGCGGCCTGCCCCCAGGCCGAGCTCGTCTGTAATGCAAAATGCAAAACCGCCCTCGAAAAGCACTACGACACCGCAGGCTGGAAGTGGCATGTCATCGATGACGGCGACACGCTTTCGCTCGGCAAACACACGCTGACCTTCATCAACACCCCGATGGTGCATTGGCCGGAGTCGATGTTCACTTATATCCCCGAGGAAAAGCTGCTCTTCTCGATGGACGCTTTCGGTCAGCACTACGCCTCCGCCTTCCGTTTCGACGACGAGGAGCCGCTCGACGTCATCCTCCACGAGGCCAAGACCTACTATGCCAACATCGTGATGCTCTATGGCCGCCCGACCGCGCAGACCATGGAACGCGCCGCCGCGCTGGACATCGAGATGATCGCTCCCAGCCACGGGGTCATCTGGCGTAGCCACATCAAGGAGGTTTTTGCCGCCTACCAGAACTATGTGGTCTGCAAGCCGCAGCCCAAGGTAGTCGTCGTATACGCTACCATGTGGCATAGCACCGAAAAGATGGCCAACGCCATCCTCGAAGGCGCGCAGGAGTACAACGTGCAGGCCTTGCTCTTCGATGTGGACACCACACACATGACCCGCATCGTGACCGAAGTGCTTGACTGCGCCACCCTCGCCATTGGCTCGCCCACGCTCAACAACGGCATCATGCCCAGCATGGCGGGTGTGCTCTGCTACCTCCAAGGGCTACGCCCGACCAATAAAGTTGGCTTTGCCTTTGGTTCCTATGGATGGAGCAAGCGCGGTGGCCCCAACGAAGTCGAGGCCACCATGAAAGAGATGAAGGTCGAGCTCATGCGCGAACCCATCCGCGCCCAGTATGTCCCGACCCCCAAGCTACTCGAAGAGTGCCGAGAGGCCGGTCGCCAGATGGGCAAATATGCCGAGCAGTTTGTCCGCTAGCCCCCCCCCTGCGGGGCGCAGAGCCGGGACTCGGGAAAGATCACATCGAAGCGACGGCGGCATCGCGGACGAGGTCGCCGAGCTCGGTGGTAGAGGCGAGGGTGTTGCCCTCGCGCCAGAGGTCGCCGGAGCGGTAGCCGTCGTCGAGCACCTTTTCGACCCCCGCGCGGATGGCCGCGGCCGCAGCCGATTCGTCGAGCGTGTCGAGCATCATCGCTACCGAAAGGATCATCGCGAGCGGGTTGGCCTTGCCCTGCCCGGCAATGTCGGGCGCGGAACCGTGCACCGGCTCGAAGAGGCCGACGGGGCCGCCGACCGATGCCGAGGGCAGCAGGCCGAGCGAACCTCCGAGCGTGGCGGAGGCGTCGGAGAGGATGTCGCCAAAAATATTTCCGGTCAAGATGACGTCGAATTGGCGCGGATTGATGACCATCTGCATGGCGGCGTTGTCGATGTACATGTGGTCGAGTTCGACATCGGAATATTCCGCTTCGTGCAGCGCCTTGACGGTATCCCTCCAAAGCCTGGAAACGGCCAGGA
>WFRA01000089.1 GCA_015486775.1 Kiritimatiellales bacterium
GCCGCAGGGCTGGCCACGTAGTCTCCGTTTTGGTTGGGTTGGAGCGGGGTGGGTTTCCAGGCTTTTCCGATGGTTTCGAGGCGGAAGTCGCGGGCTTTGGGATTGGCGGTCCGCCACAGGGTGGCTTTGTTCGGGGTGCAGTCGGAGTGGGCGGTGATGGTGTTGCCCGGGGAGACGGTCCAGTCGATCCGGGGCAGGGGGCGGTCGTTGAGCATGCAGCAGTAGAATGCGGAGAGCGATTCGAATGCGCCGGAGTTCAGGCGGTGGTCGGTGTTGGGGATGTAGCGCAGGGAGTTGGCGCCGGGGAGGTCGTGGAAGTAGAGCCGCGAGGAGTCGGGCAGGAAAAACTGGTCGCCCGCCGAGTTGACGATGAGCTTGGGCATGGCGAGCCGGTCGAGGTAGCTGTAGGGATCGACGATCTTGGCCAACTCCTGTCCCTTTTTGGTTCCGAGGCGCCCGAAGACGTCCATCTTTTCGTAGGGGGCGATGGCGGAGGAGTAGAATCCGTATGCGGCGCGGTGGTGCTTCATCTGGGCGTCGAGCCTGAGCACGTCGATCACCGCCGGGGCGATGGCGACCACGCGCGGGTCGGCGGCGGCGACCAGCCAGGTGGTCCAGCCGCGCTTGGAGCCGCCCGCCACCACGAATTTCCGGACCTTGGAATGTCCGCCGGTGGCGGTTGCAACCTGCTGGGCGACGGTGTCCATGGCGCGGATGGCGGCCTTGACCATGGGCAGGAGCAGGGGCCATTCGCTGTCGCCGCCGCGCAGGTATTTGTCGAAGGTGTAGGCGATGATGTCGTCTTCGGAGCGCGGGGCGGGGGAGTCCGCAAAGCGCAGGGGCTGGCTCGGGACGTTCCGGAGGATGGCGACGACCGATTTGGTGGCGGTGGCCAGGTCGGCGAATCCGGAATCGGTTTCCGGCGGGGGCGCATCGCGTTTTCCGCCGGTGATCCAGAGCAGGGCGGTGTCGCGGTCGATGGTGTCGGGCATGATGACGGTGAGCCAGTGCGTCCAGAGCGGGGCATCCACCTCGTCGGAATTCCGCCATTGTTGGCTGGTCATGCGAATGTTGTAGGCGGTGTAGCCGTCGCCGCGGGTGGCGCCCTGGACGTGGTAGGCATAGTTGGTGTCGGGCTTGGCGATATAGTCGTCAAGGGGCGTCGCCAAGGCGGCAAGGGCGGAGAAGAGCGCGAAGAGCACGAAAAGGGCGATGGGGCTGCGGGGTGGTTTCATGGTTGGTTCCTGTTGAATGGCGGCGGTGAAAAACAAAGAGCCACTCTATTTGCGGGAGGGCGCTCCATCAAGAAGAAGGTGCCTGGAATGGGATCCGTCCGGCGGGCATGGAATATTTAGGCAAATTGCCGGTTGCGCATCTTGCGGTTTGGTGTAGTTTGTCGCGGATTCACACGGGAGGTGCTGTTTATGCACGAAATCATGACCATCGAGGAAGTGGCCGCATATTTGCGCGTATCGGAGCGCACGGTGTATGACTGGGCGCAAAAGGGCGATCTGCCGGGCGGCAAGCTGGGCACGACCTGGCGCTTCAAGCGCGAGGATGTCGAGAACTGGGTCAATTCGCGCCTTTCCACCAAGCCGGTTTCCGGCGGAGTGACCAGCGGCGCCGTTTTGTCGGAAGACCGCATTCTTTTGCTGGATTCCACCGACAAGAAAACCGTGCTTACCCGTCTGGTCGATTTGCTGGCCGATACCCCGGTCGTGAAAAACCGCGACGCCCTGCTCAAGGGAATCATGGATCGCGAGGAGCTGATGAGCACCGGCATCGGGTTCGGCATCGGCGTTCCGCATGTGCGCATCGATTCGGTGGGCGACCTGGTGATGGCGGTGGCGGTGTGCAAGCAGCCGGTGGTCGGCTATGCCTCCCTCGACGGCGAGCCGGTGCGGATTGTCTGCATGCTGGCGGCGCGTTCTGACCAGCATACGAAATATATCCGCACGCTCTCGTCGATCAGCTCCCGCCTGAAGGATCCGGACATCCGCGAGAAAATCATTTCGTCGGACGATCCGGCGACGGTCTGCAAACTCCTCATTTCGGAATAGAAACCATGCATGGAATTCAGATGGGAGTCCTCGCCCTGTTGGGCATCTGTGTGGCCGGCGGCGTGGTGGGCGCGTGGATCTTCCAAAAGCTCAAGGTTCCCCAGGTGGTGGGCTATATCGTGGTGGGCGTGCTGCTTGGCGATACCGGCTTCGGGCTGCTCCACCCGGCGGACATCGCCGCGCTGGGTTCCTTCAACAATTTTGCCCTGGGGCTGATCGGCTTTCTGGTCGGCGGCGAGCTGAGCGGGAGCATCTTCAAGAAATACGGCAAGCAGTTCACGGCGATGCTCATGGGGGAGGGGCTGGCGGCCTTTGTTCTCGTGGGGGTGACCTCGACGCTGATCATCAATCTGGTGGTGCACGACTGGGCGGTCTCCATCGCCACGGGGATCGTGTTCGGTGCGATCGCCTCGGCCACTGATCCGGCTTCGACCATCAGCGTGCTGTGGGAATACCGCGCGGCCGGGGTGCTCACCACCGCCGTGATCGCCATCGTGGCGCTCGACGACGCCCTGGCCATGACGCTCTACGGGCTGGGGACGAGCGCGGCCAATATCCTGACCCACAGCGGCGGGGAATCGGTGGGCGCCGCGATGCTCCATACCGCGATCCATCTGGGCGGCGCCATTGGGCTGGGGTTTTCCTGCGGCTATGTGCTCAACGCCATGATGCACTACCTGCCGCAGACCGAAAAGCGGCTGGGCCTCTCCATCGGCATCCTCCTGCTTTGCGTCGGCCTCTCCGTGGCGTTCGACATGGATCTGATCCTCGCCAGCATGACCGTGGGGATCGTGCTGATCAACAAGGCACCCAAGCGCAGCGCCCAGCTTTTTGAAACGATCCGTTCTTTTGCCACGCCCATCTACATTGTCTTTTTCGTGCTGGTGGGCGCCCGCCTTTCGCTGGGCAGCATGCCGGGGTGGGTCTGGGCGCTGGTGGGTTCGTATGTGCTGATGCGCAGTCTGGGGAAATGGGTCGGCGCCTACGCCGGCGCGCGGATGTCCAAGGCCGAAAAGCCAGTCCAGAAGTATATGGGCATGACGCTCTTCGCCCAGGGCGGCGTGGCCGTCGGCCTCTCCATCGTGGCGAGCCAAAACCTCCAGCACATCCACGTGGCCGGGGGGCTGAGCCTCGGCGATACCATCATCTTCACCGTCACCGCCACCACCCTCTGTGTGCAGCTCATCGGCCCGGCCTTCACCAAGCTGGCTATCAAGAAGGCCGGCGAAATCGGACGCAACGTCACCGAAGAGGACGTGCTGGACGAATGGAGCGTGCGCGATGCGGTGAACACCGAGATCGTCCCGCTGCAGGAGGGCACCCCGCTCGATGCCGTGGTGCGCGACTTTGCCGAACAGGAGACCTTTGTCTACCCCGTGGTTTCCAAGGATGGGAAAATCATCGGCGTGCTGACCTTCGACATGCTCAAGGAGCTGCTGGTCGACCGCGACACCTGGCAATGGCTGCTCGTCGGCGATGTCATGAAGCCGCTGAAGGAGCACCTTTTGGTCGACATGAACCTGGGCGAAGCCTTGCAGGAGATGCAGAACCTCCACGTGGAGGCACTGCCCGTCGTCGAGAGCGCCGACACCGGGAAGCTGCTGGGCATCCTCGACCGGCGCGAAGCCCGCCGCAAGGTCGGGGTCGAGCTCGTGCGCCGCCAAACCGTGTCCGCCTGATTGAAAACCTGAAAGGAAAGATTATGAGCGATTTTCCCAATTGTCCCGCGTGTGGATCCGAATACGCCTACGAAGACCGGAACCTGTTTGTCTGCCCCGATTGCGGGCACGAGTGGACGCCATCCGCCGCTGGTTCCGAGAAAGAGACCGATGATGGTTTGGTCGTGAAAGATGCCTTTGGAAACCGGCTGGCCGATGGCGACTCCATCTCCATCGTCAAGGATCTGAAGGTCAAGGGTGCCTCCTCGGCGCTGAAGGTTGGAACCAAGGTGAAAAACATCCGCCTCGTCGAGGGCGACCACAACATCGATTGCAAGATTCCGGGGTTTGGAGCCATGCAGCTCAAGTCCGAATTTGTGAAAAAGGTCTAGTGCTCCGAGCCTCTTGCAAAACCCTTGGTTTCGCCGAGGTAGTTGTTTCGTTCATGGTTGTTTGTTGATAGGGCAAGATGCTGTCACGCTGAACACCCTTCAATCGGCAACCTATCAACCGTCATCTGAAAGCATTCCGCTGAGATTTTCGTAGCACACATTCGTCACCCAATTATCCAGATTGTAGCGGGATTATCGGTTTGCACCTAAAGTGCGGGTCGAGGTAGGCGTTGGCGTCGAGTCCCATCGCGGCGAGCACGGCCGAGGTTCGGGGGTTGGGCGGGCGTATTAGATGGCGTATTCATTTGATGCAGGCGACGGTGATTCCGACAACGATGGTACTCATCATGAAGGCGGTGGGTTTGTCGGTTTTCCGGTTTACCCAGCCGGGCAGGCGTTTCTCTGTGTTTTTTACATGCGTGCGCGGTTCCCCGCGTCAGGGGCGCTCCTTTTTCCATTCGGCGATCTGCTGCACGTCTTTGTCGCCGCGACCGGAGACGTTGACGACGAGCAGGTCGTCGGAGGTAAACTGCGCGGCGTTCTTGATGATCCAGGCGATGGCGTGGGAACTTTCAAGGGCTGGAAGTATGCCTTCCCACTGCGAGAGCTTGTCGAAGCCGTCGACGGCCTCGATGTCGGTGACGTGGGAATATTCCGCGCGGTGGAGGTCGCGTAGCAGGCTGTGCTCGGGGCCGACGGCGGCATAGTCGAGCCCGGCGCTGATGGAGTGGGTGAGGGCAATCTGCCCGTCGCCGTCTTGCAGGACATAGGTCTTGGTGCCTTGGAGGATGCCGATCTTGTCTTCGGCAAAGCGCGCGGCATGCATGCCGGTGCCGACACCGAACCCACCGGCCTCGACGCCGACCATGCGGACGCCTTCGTCCTTGATGAAGGGATGGAAGAGGCCAATGGCGTTGCTGCCGCCGCCGACGCAAGCAATAAGGGCGCTGGGCAGGCGGCCTTCCGCTTTGAGAATCTGCTTGCGGGCTTCGCGGCCGATCACGCTCTGGAAGTCGCGCACCATCATGGGGTAGGGGTGCGAGCCGAGGGCGGAGCCGAGGATGTAGTGCGTGTTCCGAATGTTGGAAACCCAATCGCGCATCGCTTCGTTCACCGCTTCCTTGAGCGTCTGCTGGCCGATGGTTACGGGGACGACGGTTGCGCCGAGGCTCTCCATGCGGAAGACGTTGAGCGCCTGCCGCTCCATGTCGACCTTGCCCATGTAGACCACGCACTCCATGCCGAACATGGCGCAGACGGTGGCGGTGGCTACGCCGTGCTGCCCGGCGCCGGTCTCGGCGATGATGCGCCGTTTGCCCATCCGCTTGGCGAGCAGGATCTGCCCCATGGAGTTGTTGATCTTGTGGGCACCGGTGTGGCAGAGATCCTCGCGCTTGAGGTAGATGTTCGTGCCGAGCTCGCGACCCATCCGCTCCGCGCGGTAGAGCGGCGTGGGGCGGCCGACATATTCGCGCAGGTAGTATTGCAGCTCCTTCTTGAACTCCGGATCCCGGCGGAGTTTCTTGTAGACACGGGTCAGCTCGTTCAGCGGCTCCATCAGGGTTTCCGGAACAAACATGCCGCCATAGGGGCCGTAGTGGCCTTGCGAATCGGGTTGGGTCGGTTTCATTATCAAATCCTCCCTGCGGGATTTCCCTGACCGGAGGCCGGAAGTTTCGCGAACAGCTATTCTTCTTCCAGCTGTGCGGCGATTTCGTCCGAGATATCGAAGTTCGAATAGACATCCTGCACATCGTCGAGCTCTTCGAGCGCATCAATGAAGCGCATGATCGAGTGCGCTTTGTCGATATCGGTCACCTCGGTAACCACGTCGGGAATCATGGTGATGGCTGACTCGGCCATTTCAATTCCGGCCGCTGTGATCGCCTCCGAAACCGCATCGAAATCGGAGGGTTCGGTGATGACCTCGAACTGCTCGTCCTCGGTCTTCAGGTCTTCGGCACCGGCTTCGAGGACAAGATCCATCAGGGTCTCCTCGTCGGTCAGTGCCTTGTCGATAAAGATCTGGCCCTTGCGCTGGAACATGCGGCTAACAGCACCCTGCTCGGCCATGTTGGCTCCGGCCTTGGTAAAGGCGTGGCGCACATCGGAGGCGGAGCGGTTCTTGTTGTCGGTGAGCACCTTCACCACCACGGCGATGCCGCCTGCGGCGTAGCCCTCGTAGGAGCCCTCTTCGAGCTTTCCACCTTCGAGCTCGCCCGTGCCCTTCTTGATGGCGCGCTCGATGTTGTCTTTCGGCATGGAAACGCCCTTGGCCTTCTGCACCAGTGCGCGCAACGAAATATTGTCGTCCACGTTCCCGCCGCCTTGCGCGGCCGCCACCATAATTTCCTTGGCAATCTTGCTGAAGACCTTGCCGCGCGCGGCATCGGCCTTTCCTTTCTTATGCTTGATGTTTGCCCACTTGCTATGTCCTGACATTGTTCAATTCTCCGTTTTGCGTAATTTACGAATTATCCGTTAATCGCCACTTTCGCGAAGCCCCGCTTTCCGGAGCGGATGACCATTCCAGCCTTTGGAACAATCTGCGCGCGTTCGTCGCTTATTTTTTCATCGTCGATCCGGACGGCACCCTGCTTAACGAGACGGCGCGCCTCGCCGTTACTCTTGGCAAGCCCGGCCTGCACCATCAGGGCAAGCAAACCAATCTCTTCAGCGGGAACCACCACTTCCGGAATCTCGTCCGGCAGCTCCTTCTGCGCAAAGACGCGCGTAAATTCTTCCGATGCCTGGACGGCCTCGGCCTCGCCGATGAAGCGCTTGACCACCTCCTGGCCGAGCATGTCCTTCGCGGCACGCGGATGCAGCTCGCCGCTGGCCACCTGGGCGTTCATCTTCTGGACCTTTTCGGACGGCCAGCAGAGGATGTATTCAAAATATTTCCACATCAGCTCGTCCGGAACGCTCATGAGCTTGCCGTACATATCGCGCGCGGTTTCATCCACCCCGACATAGTTGTTGAGGCTCTTGCTCATTTTCTTCACGCCGTCGAGCCCTTCGATCAGCGGCAGGGTCATGACGCACTGCGGCTTCTGCCCCATCGCCTTTTGCAGCTCGCGCCCCAGCAGCAGATTAAAAAGCTGGTCGGTGCCGCCGAGTTCGAGATCGGCCTCGACCATGACGGAATCGTAGGCCTGCACCAGCGGGTAGAGAAACTCGACGATCGAGATCGGCTGCTGCGCGGCATAGCGCTTGGAAAAATCGTCGCGCGCGAGCATCTGCGCCACGGTGACGTGCGCGGAGAGGCGGATCACATCCTCGAACGACATCTTGCCGCACCACTCCGAGTTAAAGCGGATCTCGGTCTTTTCGGGATCGAGAATCTTGAAGATCTGTTTTTGGTAGGACTCCGCATTCACCGCCACCTGCTCCTTCGTGAGCGGCTTGCGGGTCTGCGAGCGCCCGGAGGGATCGCCAATCATGCCGGTAAAGTCGCCGATAATGAACACCACGGTGTGCCCTGCATCCTGAAACTCGCGGAGTTTATTCAGCCCCACCACATGGCCGAGATGAATGTCCGGTGCCGAGGGATCGGCTCCATACTTAATGCGCAGCCCGCGCCCTTCGGCCTGCGCCTTTTCCAGCTTTTTCTTCAGGTCGTCGCGCGCGATAAAATCGACCGCGCGCGCCGAAAGGAAATCCAATTGTTCTTCAATATTCATACAACTCACCCGGATGTCGAAAAATGGAGCGGGCATTTAGCCACATCCCCGGAGCAAAGTCACAAAAAAAACTATACCAATCGCAAGAAGGAGGCCAGAAGTTGCTACACAGGGCAAACCCTTCGAGGAAAACGGAATCGCATCCGAATATCCTTGAGTGTTTCATCGCCAAGCAGCTTTAACAAACAGCACGACCGCATCGGCAAAAAACCGGTGCGGTCGACCTTGCGTAGCCATTCCCGTCGTAAAATGCTCTACGACATCAATTTGGTCGGCAACAACTATGTGCATATCAAGCCGCTGGTACCCGACTTATAATTCACATGCAATTTGCTTCAAGAGATCCAGGCTGACGGGCTGGCCGGAAGGCGATGTCATCATCAGGACAAATCCATTCGAGTTGCTCAACGTCATTTTATAGCTCCTGCCATTACTGAGCGTTACAACGCAGCTTTCAAAAACTTCGTTTTGATCTTGGTCTTTGTACTCGACATGCGAACCACTATCGAAGGCAATGTTGCAGGTTTCATAGACTCCATCTGCATCTTTATTTACATAGATCTCTTTCCCGTCGGGGATATACTTAATCAACTTATCCGTTCGCCCATCATCGTTGGCATCAAACGATATGGAGGAAATCTTTCCATTTCGCAGGTAGTATGTGTACTTGAAAGGGTTGTTTTTGTTGCCCCCCCACTCAACGCGGCCAATCAAAAACCCATTTGCATCGAACTGCTCGCCATCCCGTCTCTGTTGCCCCTGCTTCCTTGAAGAAACATACAGCACACAGAGCAAAACATTCAGAAGTATGGAAAAAACCAAAAGGGAGGGAAGCAGAAGGTTGTGGACGGGCACTCTGGTTTGCTGCGCACTTCCTGCTGGCTCCTTTTCCTGCGAACCTTCTCGAAGCTCCTCAAAGTCTGGAGTACCCGTCTCCCAGTCAGCCAAGAGGCTGGCGGCGAGCTTATAATCAGATTCGTCGACCTTGATCACCCCCCAGCCATGCTGTCCTTGATAAATTCCATCGTAGGCCGTATCATGAAACGACAGCATGGCCGGATAAATCGAATTAGCCTCAAGCATAGCTTTAATCGCAAAAGCCACCGTTTCGTCTTCTGGCCTATACAATGTTCTCATTTGCAATTCCCATGTACAGTTTCGTGATTGTTTTTGATCTAGCAGTTTGGGCTGGGTGCAGGATTCGGTGTGGGATTTGGTTCAGGCGCCTGGGGTGGATTCAGACAGGGGCCGGATCGCGCCACCGCGCCCGGAAGTTGTCGAAGCTAACCAGGAACCGCTGCTATTCTTTTCTTAACTTCTTTAGCACTCTCGCCCATCTGGCGGGCTTGGCAATCAATATGCAACCAAATATGATTTGCAAAACAACAGAAAGTAGATTTACACCGGAAACCAGAGGCTGATGGTCGGTGCTGTTTTTAGCGATTTGAAAGTCAACGAAAACACGGGGAAACGCGACAACAGCGCCAATTGCAAAATATACCCCCATGCAGGCGAGTATGATTTTTATTATTTCCTCTGCGCCAAGTTCGCTCTGGGCAGATTCTGAAATGATTTCTGTTGTCAGCAAGTTATTTGTAAGTTTCCACAGAAGGAGTGCTGCGGCCAAACCTAGCATGACACTTAGCAGCGAGATACTGATTATAATGGAAACGGGAGTATCATGCTGGCCAAAATAGCCGAGTTTAAGGCAAATCCCAACAAGTACAGGCAGGGATATGATGACCTGGGCTATGAGATAAACTGCAAAGCATTTGAGTGCTATGGCTGTGGTTTCTTTTCTAGTCATACGCTTTTCCTATCTAAATCCGAAACAAAACTAAAATTCCAAATGCTAAAATTTAGAAATATCTCGCCCTGTCACCCATTTTGAAAATTTCTGATTTTGAGTTTGCTTGGGATTTCTGGTTTAGAAATTGGAATTTTCCCTGATCGGCAAGATCGGGGTTCAACCGGCCAGGC
>WFRA01000090.1 GCA_015486775.1 Kiritimatiellales bacterium
GTCAAAAGGGTCATCAAAAGGATCAGTCCCGTAATCTAGTAATCAAGCATAATGGACTTGAAAACGAAGTGGAATCTGATGCCTTTTTCTTTTTCAACTATGGGAAGGAAATAGGGGATGGCTCGCTGTATTTGTTTCCTCCAACACAAACGATATTAAGCTAGTCCGAAAGATTCTGGAGTCGGGAAAACCAATTACAGGAGAAAAGAAAGAAAAACCCGTCCTGAATGCACAGAAGAAAGAGAGAAAGTGCTTATGAAAAAACCAATCTTAATCATCGTTATATTCATTATTGCCCTAGTGGGCGTTCTCTTGATCAAGAAGAGCGCCATGCCGGATCGTCCCAAGGTTGCTGCGTCTTCGCCGGAGGGAAACAGCTCTCCGGCTTCTATCCCGCACGCGACCCCCGAAACCGGTGCTGTTGCCGATTCACCCCGAAAGCGCATTCCTTTGCCGAATCCGGTTGTTCCCCACCTTAGTCGAAGCGAAGTTCCGCTTGGTTTGCATCCCCTTTTTGGGTGGAAGGATAGTGGTGGCTATGTGCCGCGCCGCCGGTTGGTGGAGGCGATTGACCACGAACTATCCAAAGCCAAGGTCCGGGCGATGCTGGCATTTGTGCGTTCAATGCCGGAGGCCGTCGGGCTGGACAAGGTTAAGACGTTCACCATGTATGCCCTCTTCAAATAGCCCAGCAGAATGCGCTCAATCATAAATGCCTTCTCCTGATCGGGGCGGCGGGGTCAACTCCCCTTCCGGGAAGCTGAACCGGCCTGAGGGGGAAGAACCGTATGCGGCTTTCCAGCCTGCTCGCTTTGTGTGGAACTGTCACAAAACACCGTTCCCCGGCGGATATCCTATCCGTCGGGGAAAGCGGATCTACTCGACGTGGATCCGATAGAAGGCCTGCACCTTGCCGCTCGCGTTGGTGTCGATGAATTCGGTAACGACGTCCAGCCTCTGGATCCCGCTTTCCAAGGGTTGGAAGGTTCCGCCCACGAGATTGGTACTGACGTGAATGGCACCAACTGAAGCATGGACACCGCATTCCCAACGGGCAGGGAGGATTGATCTGTAAATTCCGCAAAGTAGGTTAAGCGTCCCGCTTGACCCCGGCTCCGAACACAGATGGAAGAGTTTTGGATCGCTAATCACGCGAATTGTGCGAATGGGGAAGAGGGATTCCATTGGTTCGTGCGATTAGCGTGATTAGCGATCAAACCATGCAAATGATCCTTAAGCTAGCGCCATTCGGTGCTGACATCGATTCCGCTTCCCTGAACTAGTACATCGTCAGGATTTGTTTGGGGGGTTGCTTAACGGCTGTTTTTCTAACAGAAGAACGCAAAGTACGCAAAGAAAACGAGTTCTGTCTTCGCGGCCTTTGCGACCTTCTGTTAAATCCCGACAATTAATTCATGACTGGGTACTAGAGCGCTGAACGGGATGGAGTCAACCCTTTGTTTGGAACCAAGCCCGGTTGGATGAAAAAAAGCCACTGCGGAACAGCACTGGCTGTTCCGCAATGGCCCTGAGAGGGAGGACATCCATGTCAGATAACGAAGAACCGCCTAGCCGCAAGCAGTCCCGCGGACACAAAACCAATGAGACCGAGCGTCGCCGGTTCGGGGATGGCCTGGGTGACGTAGAGGTAGCCGCCATCGGTGGTGGTGTCGGCCGGAGTCAGAACGGTTCCGTTCAGGGTAATCTGGCCAATCTGGGTAGCGGTAAGCCCGCCTCCGCTGCCCAGGGCGAAGCGGATTACCGTGTTGTTGGTGTCCGCATTGACGATGTCGTAGCCCGCGTTCCACGTCATTCCGGAAGAATCCTCGAAGGTCCAGATGGAGGAGGAGTTGTTCAGATCGAACACCGTTGCCCCCGAAGTCCCGTAGTTTCTCAGGTTCCCGAAGTCCTGGTCGTAGTCCCCGTCGGAGACCAGCTTCCCGGTCAGGTTGCCGTATGTCCAGACATCGGGGGTTGCCCCGACCGCGTTATCCGCCCCGAAATGGACTTCGGATTTTTCCAGGCGCAGGTATCCGGATCCCGTCACGGTGTAGGCACCCGTGCGGTTCAGGTAGAGCTTGCCTCCCGTTCCCGATGTCCCGATCCAACTGGCGATCGAGCTTGTTCCGGAACCGCCAATCTTCAGAACGGTATTGTCGTTTATGCGCAGTATGCTGGATGCCCCCAGGGAGAGATCCCCGTTGACTTCGAAGGTTTTTCTGTACGCATTGAGCTTTGTCCCGTTCGCGAGCGAAAGTCCCCCGTTGAACAGCGTGGTTGTACCTGCATAGTTGTAGTTGTTCATCTGGCCATAGTTGGCGCTTGAATGGGTATCGAAGCTCACCGGCACGTTGTAGGTGACCGCCCCGAGCCCGTGCTTGGCCATGATGGAGCCGATGCGCGTGAGGATCTCGTTGTTCGATTTCTTGTCGGAGGAGTTTCCGTCGAGGTTCTTTCCAAAGATGGGGACGCCGCGGTCA
>WFRA01000091.1 GCA_015486775.1 Kiritimatiellales bacterium
AAGCTGAACCGCAGAACACGCGGAATTGCGCAGAACAAAATAATTCCGTGCTATAAGTGCGCATGAACCATTCACTTCGTTCATTATTTCCGTTCCGGAAATTATCTCGCTTCGCTTGGCTGCGACTTTCTGCGTGTTCTGCGGTTCAGCTTTGTTTCCCAGCGGTACAATGGGAAGTTCTAGTCCCCTTAGCTTCTTCGCGTCTTAGCGGTCGAAATAGGTAAAAATAGAATCTGCTGAACCGGACAATTAAAGAATGACTGAGTACTACGCATGAACCTGCGTCCCTCCATGCCCCGCTTTCTCAAAAAACACAAATTCCTATACCATCCAGTTTTATTCTCATTTCTATCTTCTCAATCGCCATGCCTCAATACAGCGCATTCATGGCCCGGATTTTCTGGGTCACGCGTTGCTTGAGTTTTTTTGGAGCCAGTACCTGGGCGTGCGAACCCATGCCCAGCACCCAGCCAATCACGTTGGCATAGGGGAGCTTGCTCCCCACGCTGGCAACTGGGAACGAAATTTCCACCGAGCCATCTTTCCGCTTCAGCACTTTTTGTTCGGCATGCCACTGCTTCTGCCGAACCTGCGGCGCATGGTCGGCATCCACCCGAATCCGCACCGTTTCCGATTTCCCCTGCATCGAGGCATACCGCCCGAATAGCAGCTTCCTGAGATCGGTTGGATCAAAATCTTCCAGCGATTGGAACTCGGCCTCCGACTCCCGCGCCTCGGCCATGCGGCTGATGGCCAGCTGAATGATGTCGCCCTTGTAGTGGCTGCGGCCAAACAGGTACCACTCGCCCTCGATGTTGGCGATGTGCAGCGGGTCAAGCGTGTAGGTTTGCGGCTTTTCGGCGCTCACGCTTTGATAGTCCAGATCGACGGCACGGCGTTTCAGCAGGCATTGGCTCAGGCGCTCCCAGATGTTGGAATCGACCGGAACCGAGGGCGGGGGAAGGAAGCTGAAGCCCGCCATAATCTGTTCGGGGTTGACGCCCACATGCCGCCCCACAAATCCCAGCACCTGCTCGTAGAAATTATTCAGCAGCGAGCCTATCGGCAGATCGCTATACTGCTCCAACGCCTGGCGGGCCAGCAGCAAGGCCACCAGCTCGCCCTCCCGCATAATCACCGCCGGAATGCTCCAACTCGGCTCCGAGTAGCAATAGCCCCGTCGCTTGCGGTCATATTCGATCGGGGCACCCAGGCGCTCGCGCATAAACTCCACATCGCGCTTGATCGTCCGCTCATCCACCTCCCACTCCGCGGACAGAAACGGCACCGAAGGAAACTCCCCGTCCCGGATCCGACGGTCAATATCCATCTGCCGCTCAAGCTGGGTGTTGTTTCGTTTCATCATATTTTCTCCGGGGGAAAGGTCTGCGAAAGAACGGATTTTGCATCAACAAAAGAGAGCGGAATTTCAGGATAGGCTTCCATGAACGGCCGATATTTGGAAGGGGTGGCGCGCGAGGCATTCCATTTGACCTCCAAGGCAAAAGGTTCCCCGAGCATGGGCGTAACCACAAAGTCCACCTCGTGTTGCTGCTGGGTTCGCCAAAAATGGATCGCATCGGCGCCATAGGTCTCCAGCAGGCGGCGGAAAACAAAGTTTTCCAACAAACAGCCCTTGTCCTCCCGCAATGCGGGCGGCTGGAACGATCCGCAAAACCAGTTGCGCAGACCCAGATCGTGGAAAAACAACTTGGGCATTTTACGTAGCTCCTTCACGGCGTTGCGATGGAAAGGGCGGCACAGGGAAATGTGAAACGACTGACGCAATAGCCGGACATAGGAATCGACCGTCTGGTTGTTCATGGCGAGCTCCTTGCCCAGCTCGTTCATGTTCACCAGGTGTCCCGTCCGGGAGGCCAGCACCTTGGCTAGCATTAGATATTGATCCGGGCGCTTCACGCCAGCCTCCAAGGCATCCTTCTTGACATACGAAGTCGCGATCTCCTGGATCAGCAAAATCTTCTCCTCCGCCGATTCCGCCAGCACCACCGCCGGATAGCCCCCAAAAAGTAGATATTCCACCAGCGATTCATTGAGCGGTGCCCGCTGGGAAAGCGGAACCTTTCCGGCCCCGACCCACTCGACAAGCTCATCCCGGCTCGTAAAATGAAGCATCTCCTCAAGACCCAGTGTCTGCATCTCGAACAAACGCTTCCGACCCGACAAGGAATCCGTGAAATGCTCGTCGATGTAGAATCCCGACGACCCGCTCACAATCAGCTTGAGCCGATCCCCCCAGCGGTCATAGTTGTATTTCAGAAAATTGGATGGATGATCCAAATATTGGATTTCATCGATAAACACCAC
>WFRA01000092.1 GCA_015486775.1 Kiritimatiellales bacterium
AGGAAGTAGGATGAGGCTCCGCTCCGCACGAGGGAGTCGAAGCAGAGCTTCAACCTACGGAGAGTCGAAGCGGAGGTTGCCTGTCGGCTCGCTTCGCGTCAACCTACGCATGAACCTGCGTCCATCCATGCCCCGCTTTCTCAAAAAATACAAATTTCCTATACCATCAAAGAAAGGGGCGGACCAGTACTACGTCAACGTCCCCACCGCCGTGGCCATGGCGATGGATCTGAAAAAGGGTGAGACCATCGAGTGGTTCGTCGAGGACAAGGCCAACATCATCGCCCACCGCCCCAGCGTGCCGCCCAACCCGGTCGCGGTAAAAAAACCTTCGCCACTCCTGAACCAATGGGAGGCACAGTGGAATGCGGCGGCTACAGGCGGTCATAGTCCCGGCGACTTCCAATGTCCGGACATTCGGGGTGGACGCGGGTGCAGGTCTTGTCCATGAACCGGCCCACAGGCACCTGCTTTAGGTTTTCAAGATGCGTGAAAAGCCATTTTTTCGGGGTGGCGTATTGGATGATTTTTCCATGCTTGTCGCTGATGGTCACCAGAAAGCTGACCGGCTTCTGCCCCATGTGGACCTTGTAGAAGACATAGTCGAAAAGCAGCACGGGATCGCCATGGAACTCGAAGCGGTTCTTCTCTTCTCCCATGGGAATGAAGGAGGTTTTCTGGCGATCCAGCAGAATGTAGGTGGCGCTGCTGTTGATCTGCTTGCCGATCGCGAAATATTCGACCGTGAGCGGATGGTTGTAGCTGCCGGCCGAGATCTGCTTGAGGGTCACACCGAATGTATAGTCGATCAGCTTGGGTTGCGGCCATGCCCCACCATAAAGGTGGCTTGGCGGCACAGTGCGCATGGATGAGGTTTTGGAAAACTCAATATTGAACTCCGGCGGCATGCAAAGTTCCGCAAATTCCCGATCCGCCGCCGAAAGCTGGGCGAGCGGAATCTTCTTCTGTTTCCCCCGTTCGTTTTCCAGCAGCACATTGCCCATGATGACGGTCTTGAACCTTGCCTCAATCTTGCGACCGTCGGTGAATGTCCAGGAACGCATGACGTGCTCATCGATTTTGGGCGTTCCAGAGTCCGATGGCACTTCGGCCTGAGTCGCTAGGTTGGTCGGAGTTCTGGGCGTAGAATCATAGTCACAAAAGACGGGGCCGTTGGTCAGGTCGGCCGAATCATAGACGAGAAACTCCATGATACGGTCCTGCTGGTCGAAGGAGAGCGGTGCCGTCTTGAAAACCGGGAGGATGGGGCCACCCTGGCGGTTGCGCGGATATTTTTCGCCCTTGACCTCGACCAGGAGGTTCGCGCTGAACTCCCCGCCACCCCAGTCGGAGAAGAGATATTCCATATCTAGGGAATCGCCCGGCTCCAGCGTAATCCAGTCGCCCACGGTCAACATTCCGTTTCCGATCCAATATTTGTACGAGTCCGCCGATTTGCTGTGCCAAGTCTGGTCGAGGTTGCTGTTCCCCCGCAGGTTCAACGGGGCGTCCAACACAGTTTCCCCATCCACGCGCACGATCAGGAAAGAGGATCCCTCCCCCCAGAACCGGAAGGTGATGCCGTTGGTGTACGAGGCGGGGCAGACCAGCTGTCCCTTGTACAGGATGGCCCACTTATAGTCGTCGGGCCGCTGCCCCTCCTCGAATTCGCCGAAGGCCACACGGGCCATGATCGACTCCACGAGAGGAAACATGCAGGTGGTTGCATACAGCTTTTTCGGCGAACGGTAGTAGCGGGAAAAGTAGGACTCCTTCCACCCGTTCTTGACGAAGTCCCTCAGGAACTCGTTGTAGTCCCTGCTCAGCTGGATCCAGCGACCCTTCCGATCCTTCAGGAAATCGTAGAAGGTACCCTCGAAATCGTTGCCGATCGTCTGACCGCTACCGAAAATGGTCGCCTCAGCCAGATCGGGCATCAGGTCGAACCCGATGTCGCCCCCGGTAAGCCCCTCGGCCATGCCGGAGATTTCCGGAAGCTGGATGTCGGGCATGCTGGCCTTCTGCACCTTGGTCACAATCCGGGTGGTCGGCCGAGGCTTGGAAGTTTTTTTGACCTTCACCTTCGGCTTCTTGAGCTTCATCTTCGGGCGTTCCACCGCCTTGGGCGGGGCAAACTCCACCTCCTTCTGCTTCACCACCGTAAAGACCACGAACATACCCGCCAGCAGGAACAGCATGGCGTGGATCAGGATGCTGATCAAAACCGCGGCGGGTGTTCCCTTGACGACCTTCTGCCTCTTCTTCAAACGCCTCTCCATGGCGCACAGCCCCCCTGTGTTTCATGATCGACCAATCGGGCACAGACTAGCCCTCCTGCGAGCCATTGTCCTGCCATTTCTGCAAGAAAAAGACCGCGAAAGCGGTTCTCCGATTGCGGGGAATTGTGGCATGCGCACTTGCGTCTGGCATTGCAGGCAAGCGGCTATTGTGTTTGGTTATACGACATCCTCCGGTGGCCGCCGCCCTGCGCGAATTTACTCCTCTTAATGCGGCTACGAAGCAGATGAACATATCGTCCGTAGCCTTACGGCTTGGATTCTGGATGATTGGAAGAGTGGATTGTTGGGGGAAAACTGATGGTGTACCGGACATCATGTCACCATTTGGGTGACATCCATCGCTTCCGCCATGGAGCCGTGTCTCCAGTCATTCAACCATCCGTTTATCCATTATTCCCTGCGCAATCGGATTAGATTGCGGATATCGTCCTTCGGGGGGCTTTCTTCTTCGCATACCAGTGCAATCGGTCGTAGGATGAGGCTCCGCCTTGTCTTGCGCCACACGGGAAAATCGAAGCAGATTTTTTTGACCGGATAACAGCCATGAGCATGGCGATTGATAATTTTCGCAGAAAATAGTGCTCGGAGAGCACGGTTCATCAACAGGATGTGTTTACGATGAAGGTTGCTCCATCCTGTTGATCTTCCATTTTCCGCCCTGCATCCCTGCTCCGTGAATTATAAGTCACTGTAAAGCAACAATTAAAAGTCATTTTCCCGATGGCAAACAAGGTGATAAACAAGATCCAATCCCGTCCATCCTGTTATCCTGTCCAAATATTTTCCCGTTTCTTCCACCACAAAATTCCACGAAGAACCATTTTTTAAGGAAAAGAAAACGCGCAAGACTCAGGTGCTGCAACTGGTTGAAAACTCCCGCAACGCGGAGGGCAAGATTCGCCAGTGGCTGGTGGTTTCGCTGGGGGCTGCCCGGTTCCCGACGAGCACCGCAAGCGGGTGACGGAGGAGCTCACCCGGAGGTTCGCTGGATACGAGTCGTTGCTTTCGGAAGAATCCGTCATTGAATACTCAAAACACCTGCCCCGTTCCTCTGGAAAGCTTGCAATCATTGGCTGGCATGAAAGTGCTGGGCACGCGTAAAAACGATACCAAATCCTATCGTTGCTCCATCCCGAAAAAATCCACTACCCACTCAGCTGTGGGGAGGAATTTTAGGTTGCCCTGCAGGTGGAGCGGACATTCCTGTCTGCTCATCCGACAAAGCGAGCAGGCTGGCGCGAAGCCATTCTGGAGCCTGCGACAGAGAACCCCGCTCCACAGGTTGTGTGGCAGATATTCCTGTCTGCCTTTCGGGTTGAGCCGGCAGGAAAGCCGCATACGATTCTTCCCCCTTTGACCAATATCGTCTGCGAGCATTTTGCCAACCCTGAAAGAGAGCCGAATACTCCGAGAACTATGCGAGGAGCTCAACGAAACCCAAACCTGCTATTCTGGCACAAACCTGCGGCTGACCCACAAAATGGTATCAGATTAAAATCCGCCGAGGTCAGGTGTTCTGATACTGGGTGGGGCGGGTGCTCGAACGGATGGAGGAGGCGGGTCGCCCGCCGCAGCGTGACCTCCAAGGAAAAGCGTTCGGACTGCCCGCTCATCTAGGCCGGTGGTCATTGTCGGCGGCGGAATGGCGAGCCAGAAGAATCTGGATGCACTGCGGATACGACTACATCATCAACGGCAAGCGCTGGTCGCATGCGGAGTTCCTTGACAACTTTCTGGATCTCGACGGGTTTCGGCACCTCGAAGGCCGGGGCAAGGCCGGAGAGAAGCAATCCGTATTCGTCCGCCAGTCCGGCGACAAAACCGTCGTGCTCTGCCGTGGCACCGGGCGGAAGAAAAAAGAAGATGCCAGCGATGCGGCTAGAACTCGTATGTAGCACGGGCACCGACAACGAGGGCGCGGTAGCGGCCGCTGTATTGGCCGCCGAGGTCGAGCACGAGCTCCAGGCGGTCGCGGATGGTGGCGCCCAGCCCGATGCCCGCATCGAGGACATCCTCGTCGGGCGCCTGCACGCCGAAGGTGTAGCGTCCGCCGCCAAGCGTGTAGCCAATGCGGTCGGGGTCGGCATTGAATTCGTGCAGCCAGTAGGCGCGGAGCTCCGGCTTCCAAAGGATGGAACCCGACTGCTTTTCGAGCGCGAGCGCCGCGCCGACGCGCGACTGGTAGCTCCAGCGGCCATAGGCATCGACGGCCATCAAGCCTTCGACATATTTTTCCTGGTCGTAGTAGTTCAGGTTCATCGCCGCCTCGGGAGTGAAGAGCAGGCCGCTGCCTTGCAATTCCATCTCCTTTCCAATCCCGAAATAGAGCGAATAGAGGTTGGCGTCAAAATCGCCCGCCCCGCCAAGCGCGGTGCCGGAACGGGTTTCTATGGCACTGCGGCCATAGCCCAGGTTCAGGTCGCCAAACCAATCGGCGGTTCCAACCGAGGCGTAGAGCACGCCGAACCCGGTCTTGGCATCGGAGCTGTCGTTGTTGTCCTGCGTCAGATCCGAGCGGGCATATCCACCCGCCGCGCCGAGCAGCACGTTTCCATAGACCTTGTCCAGGCCAACAACCGTGCCGTAGACATTCTGGTCGAAGCCGGAAAAGCCGCCGGAGCCATCGTGGTTGGCCCAGCCGCCATAGCCGCGCATCCAGCCGCGCAATCCTTGGTCTGCTTTGTGCGGCCCGGCGGGGCCGGCCGGTGCCGCGCCTGCGGAACGGTTCCCAGCTTGGAATGCGTGGGTCTGCGCCAGCACCTGCTTCATGCCGCCCAGCATGCCCTGCCGATGGCGGTGGGTTGGCGTTCCCTGATTGTAGCGCTGCGTCAACTGCGCATTTTGCTGGGTGGCCGACATTCCGTTAAGCCGATTGATCTGCTCCACCGCCAGCGGATTGCCCATCAGCGAAAGGTC
>WFRA01000093.1 GCA_015486775.1 Kiritimatiellales bacterium
CAGGGGAATGCCAGTCCATTTGGAGACCACGACCATGATGTCGTCGTCGTTCACGACGGTGAGGTTTTCATCGCGTTCCTTGCGCCATTTTTCGAGTAGCTTTTCGAGCTTCTCCTTGGTCTGGCGCTCGCGGTCGCGGTAGCTGGCGGCGGCCTCGAAATTCTGTTCGTGGATGGCGTCGTTCTTCCCCTTTTCAAACCCGACAATATCCTCTTCGAGCATTTTGAGCTCGGGCGGGCGGCTCATGCTACCGATGCGCGCGCGGGCTCCGGCTTCGTCGACGAGGTCGATGGCCTTGTCGGGCAGGAAGCGGTCGGGCAGGTAGCGGGCGGAATATTCGACGGCGGCCTTGAGCGCCTCGTCGGTAAAGCGGGCGTGGTGATGCTCCTCGTATTTCCCGCGCAGGCCGCGCATGATTTCGACGGCATCCTCTATGGAGGGTTCGTTCACCTTCACGGTCTGGAAGCGGCGTTCGAGCGCGGCATCCTTTTCGATGGATTTGCGGTATTCCTTCAAGGTGGTGGCACCGATGCACTGGAGCTCGCCGCGCGAGAGCGCCGGCTTGATAATGTTGGCGGCATCCATCGTGCCTTCTGCGGAGCCCGCCCCGACGATGGTGTGCAGCTCGTCGAGAAAGAGGAGAATATTCTTTTCCTTGCGGATCTCGTCCATCACCGCCTTGATGCGCTCTTCGAACTGGCCTCGGTATTTGGTGCCCGCCACCATCAATGCCAGATCGAGGGTGATGACCTTTTTGTCGGCCAGCAGATCGGGAACCGTTCCGTCGTTGATGATCTGCGCGAGCCCTTCGGCGATGGCGGTCTTACCGACGCCGGCCTCGCCGAGCAGCACCGGGTTGTTCTTGGTGCGGCGGCAGAGAATCTGGATGACGCGCTCGATCTCGTCCTTTCTTCCAATGACTGGATCGAGCTTGCCCTCCTTGGCCAGCTTGGTGAGGTCGCGCCCGAAGGTGTTGAGCGCGGGGGTTTTGGATTTTCCCTTGCCGCGTCTCGGCTGGGCGGCACCCACGGGGGCGGACTCGCGCTCATCGTCAAAGTCGGGGTCCTCGGCGGGGTCGTAGTCCGGGTCGAGGGTCTTCATGATTTCGTAGCGGGTTTCGTCGAGGTCGATGCCCAGGTTTTCCAGCACGCGGGCGGCAATCCCCTCCCCTTCCCGAAGCAGGCCGAGCAGAATGTGCTCGGTGCCGACATAGCTGTGGCCCAGTCCGCGCGCCTCGCTGGCCGAAAGCGCCAGCACCTTTTTCGCGCGCGGCGTGAAGGGAATGTTGCCGATGGTCTTGGTTTCGGGCCCCGTGCCGACGGCCTTTTCCACCTCCAGCCGCACCGAGTCGAGATCGATCCCGAGCGCCTGGAGGGCGTTGACCGCCACCCCGTGACCGAGGGCGATCAATCCCAATAGAATGTGTTCGGTGCCGACATAGCCGTGGTTGAAGCGGTCGGCTTCCTTGCGGGCAAGCTGCAGCACCTGCTGCGCTCTTGGTGTAAAATTGTCCATAGTGAATCCTTTTCGTACTGCGTATTTCGTATTGCGTACTGCGTATTGCGTACTGCGTATTTCGTATTACGTATTTTGAACTACTGCTTGCTGCGTTTCGCCTTTTCCATGAAGTCGCGCAGCATTCCCGCCCGCACCACATCGCGGGCATCCGGCTCCAGCGCTTTGCTCTCGCGCTTCTGGAGATGCGCCGGCTGGGTGGCGATAAAGAGCATGTCGATGTCGCGCCGGGAAAACTCGCCGATCAGACCGAGGTCGATTCCGAGCCGCAGGGTCGAGAGCAGGTTGAGCGCCTCGCCGCTGGACATCATCCGGGCATTGGAAAGAACGCCGAACGCGCGGGCAACGTGGTCTTCGACCATCAGGGCGCGGTCGTTCATCAGCCGGATGCGGGCATTGTTTTCGTGCTCGATGAGTTCGAGCACGATCTGTTCGAGGTGGGCGATAATTTCGTCTTCGCGCCGCCCCAACGTAATCTGGTTGGAGACCTGAAACATGTTTCCGGCGGCCTCGGTACCCTCGCCCCACAGGCCGCGCACCGCCAAGCCAATCTTGGAGATGCCGTTGATGACCGGATCCATCTCCTCCATCAGCACCAGCCCCGGCAGATGCAGCATGACGGAGGCGCGCATGCCCGTGCCAACGTTGGACGGGCAGGAGGTCAGGTATCCAAGCTTTGGAGAAAAGGCATAGGTCAGTTCGGCCTCCAGCTGGTCGTCGATCTTGTCCGCCGCCTGCCATGCGCCCTCTAGGTCGAGGCCGGGGCGAAGCGACTGGATGCGGATGTGGTCCTCTTCGTTCACCATGATCGAAAGGCACTCGTCCGGGGCAACAAACACGCCGCAGCCCTCGTCCTTTGCCGCCAGCTCCTGACTAACCAAATGGCGCTCGAAGAGGATCTCCTTGTCGAGCGCGCTCGACTCGGCCATGCCCCAGCGGATAAAGGGCTCTTCCAA
>WFRA01000094.1 GCA_015486775.1 Kiritimatiellales bacterium
CACCATCACTGACCCGCGCGAACTCGAACTTCCAAACATTGGATTGGCCGAGCTCACCGATGCCGAGACCGGCGAACAGATCCTCGTCGACACCGCCAGCGCCGCCGCCCGCAAAAAATTCAAAATCGCCGCCCGCGCCCGCCACCTAGAGATCAAGGAATCCCTCTCCCGGCTCAATATCGACCAGATCGACATCCACACCGAGCGCGACTACCTCCGCGACCTCATCCGCTTCTTCCACACCCGCGAACGCATCAATCGAAACCCGTCAGGAAAACAAAAATGAACACTAGAACTATCGCCACTCGTGCTTGGGGTAGCGCCCCTTGAGTTCCTTTTTCAGCATCGGATAGGCGTTCTTCCAGAAGCTCTGCATATCCTGCGTCTTTTGCTGCGGCCGCTGATTTGGAGCAAGCGCTTCGACCACAACCGGGATTTGGCCAAATCCAATGGTTGGAACTTTTTCGAGGCCATAGAGCTTTTGAATCGTTGCAGAAATTATGGGCGGTTGCCCCGACTCATAGCGCACCTTCGCCCCAAATCCACTCGGTAGCTTGATCCGCTCCGGTGCCTGCTTGTCGACCATCTCTAGCTGGACGCCCGACAGCCACGACTTGACCACCTTCCAGACCGAACGATCCTTCAGGTCGCGCTTGCAAACCGCTCCCAAGCAGACTTCCTGCACCATCGCCCGCCGCGCCTCCTCGTCGATTTCCGGGATGCCATAGTCCGGGCAACCCGCCGCCAAGCAATTCACCCGCGCAATCCACCGCTCCACCGAGTCGTCCCACTTGTGCAATTTTAAGTGTCCCGCCAGCACCTCCTCGGCCATAATTTCCGCCGCGCGCTGGGGATCGACCTCCTGCTTGAAGCTGGCGTGGAGTTCCAATCCCCGGAAACTTTTCCAATGCTTGGAAACCACGCGCTTTAGAACCGGATCAAAAATGGTTTCGACCCGCTCCTCCATGTCGTCGGGAAAAAGCTCGTCCAGCCAGACTTCGGAGATGGCGGTGCAGAGGTTAAGCCGCACATTGAGGTCGCGGCTACCCTCGATCTCGCGGATCTCGGCGGCGACCACCAGCGCGCTATCGCGTACCACGCTGTCGCGGTCCAAATCCCCCGCGCGTCCATGCACCACCTCGCAATGGAGCGTTCCGCGGTCACGCCGCTTGGCAACTTGATCGGAAAACGCCAGCAGAATGCACTTCTGCAAATCCTCGTCTTCCGGAGCGCGGGTATTGACCTTCAACCCCTCCTTCTCGGCAATCCGCAGGAAGCGTTCGTAGAGCGGCTTTACCTGCCGCGCCGCGCCGCCGTGGACTCCGAGCTTGCGGCAGGCCTCCGCGCTGTAACGGTTTTTATCCGCAAAAACCCAGGCGCGCATCAGCCGCTTGAAATCGGAGATTCCATCCTCGCCCAAAAAATCATCGCGGTTGCCGCGCGTCTGCTTGCCCTTGTTGCGCTGGAGGATCGACCGCCCCTGCGTGAGCGCAGCAATCAGGCAGGCCTGCCGCACGCATCCATACTGCTCGCCTGCCAGCAACATGCGGGCATAGCGCGGGTGCATCGGAAACTGCACCATCTTTTTTCCAATCGCTGTAAGTTTCCCCTCGGAATCAAGCGCGCCCAAATCGCTCAGCAGCGTGAGCGTCTGCTCCAGCGATTTTGGATTGGGAGGCTCAAGCCAGTTAAAGTGTTCAACATCATCGATACCCCCTGCCTTGAGCGTCAGCACCACTTCGGCCAGATCGTGGCGGAGAATTTCCGGCAGCTCCTGCATCGGACGTGCCACATGCTCCTGCTCCGTCCAAAGGCGATGGCAGCTGCCCGGCGCAGTGCGCCCCGCCCTACCCGTCCGCTGATCCGCCGAAGCCCGGCTGATGCGCTCCACCAACAACGTGTCGATTCCCCGGTTGGGATCGTAGCGGGCAATCCGCGCCAGCCCCGAATCGATCACGATGCGGATGCCGTCGATCGTGATCGACGTCTCCGCCACATTGGTAGCCACCACCACCTTGCGCTGCTCGCACTCGCCTACTGCGGCATCCTGGTCGCGGGCGGAAAGCTCGCCGTGCAGCGGCAGTACGGCAAAGGCGCGGGCGCACCTTCTTGCGCGGATCGCCTCGACCGTGCGGGAAATCTCATACCCGCCCGGCATAAAGACCAGCACATCACCCTCCGCCCCGGATTCAATCGCCTTTTCAAACGCATCGGCCGCCGCCTCCCAAACCGGATGGTGACGAAAATCGATCCGCTTGGGAGCATACTCGATCTCCACCGGGAACATGCGGCCTTCGCTTTTCAGCTCGCGACACGGCGCAAGGTATTCGCGCAACGGCCCCGCATCGAGCGTCGCCGACATCACAATAATCTTAAGCTCCGGGCGCGTCTGCTGGAGCATCAGGGCACGAGCCAGCGTAATATCGCCATAGATGTGCCGCTCGTGAAACTCGTCAAAAATAATCGTCGAAACGCCGCGCAGTTCCGGGTCGGAAAGAAACTGGCGCAGGAGAATCCCCTCCGTCACATAGCGGATTTGAGTTTTGTCGGAAATATGCGACTCCATCCGCACCTGATAGCCCACCTCG
Organism: Kiritimatiellales bacterium; assembly: GCA_015486775.1. GTDB lineage: Bacteria > Verrucomicrobiota > Kiritimatiellia > Kiritimatiellales > Pontiellaceae > Pontiella. Next base: position 2,589 of record WFRA01000094.1, read on the forward strand.
CCGCCGAGCGGTTCGCCGCGCTCGAACGCCACGCGCCGAGCCAGCAACCGTGCCGCCAGCCTACGCGGCTGAAGCACCACCACCTCGCCCGGTCCCGCCACACCGCAGTCCAGCACCATCTGCGGCACCTGCGTCGACTTCCCCGATCCCGTCGGTGCTTCGATAATAATGCGGTTCTGCGTCTCCAGCACCTCCGCCAAATCGGCGCACAATTCATAGATAGGGAGTTGTTTTGGATTCATAGGGATCGTGATAGGTTTATATCACTTTAAATCCGATCTCTTTAAGGTATTCAAACGTTGAGTCATAGTACCCGGGCTCACGAGTTTTATCCTCTGAATTTCCTTGCGGAACGACAATCACCATTCCCTGCCGAGCCCGAGTCAAAAGCACTCGATAAGCATTTTTCTGATATAATTGGCGTTCTTCCTTGTGAATCTTTTGCCATTTAGAACCACGAAAGGAGTGATTCTTCCAGCCCTCTTTTGAATAGCGAAAATCTGCATCCCATGTAACGCAAACCCAGTCTAATTCCAGGCCTTGGATATGAAATTCCGTCGCCACACTTTCCAAAAAATAGGAAGAGCGCACGTCATCTTTTTCTCCAAGAAACCAATGAATCGGATTAACAGGCGATTTCACATCGAGCGCGAGCGGCTTAAGACGCTCAGCCTGTGATGAAACAACGATGCCATAACGCTCCGAACCGCGTGCCATCTTTTTCATCCACTGCTTTGCTTTGCTCAAATCACGCGTAATGACAATGGGATACTTGGCGTCAAGTTTTTGTCGTGTTTTGCATGCACTCTCGATATCTAAATCAAGTAACTGCTTAACTAAAAGCGAAACATATTCCGATCTAAAAGAGCGCAGGGAGATTTGCAAGTGAAGGTTTGGATTGCAATAGACATGATCGCGATTTTCAAGTGATTTCAAAACTTCTCCAGCTCCATACTCGCTGTCTGTCAAGCGATCTGAAATATGGATATGCCACGCAGGAAACGAGCGGTTCAACGCATCAATCCATTCGCTTATTCCCGCCTCCCCAGTATTAATCTCCTGTCCACCTCCAATTAGACAAACAATCACCCCCCAGTCAGGATGTCTATCCATACATGAAATGAGAAATTCGGGCTCCGATTGATTAAAATCAGGCAGATTCTTCTTCCGCCTCATAAAGTTGGATGTTTGCTGAAGGTTCCAAGCTCGTTGAGCTTCATCAAACAATGCAACATGGTCAGCGGGAGGCCTTTTATCGATGATGCAATCATCTCGATAGTGATGTATGTTTTGGATAAATGCTTTAACCTCACTCAATGCCTGCTTTTTAGAAAGCCTATTGCCTTTCTCTCTTTCACTCGCAATTTTGTCGAGAGCCAAGGCTTCTTGTAGAACTTGAACAAGAGGCCCGTTGCCTGAAAGTAAAACACTGAACAAGCCTGTTTCTGAGTCTAAATGTTGTGTAGCAATATTTAGCCCAACAAGAGTTTTCCCCGCACCAGGCACTCCGGTCACAAAGCAAATTGTTTTATTCAAATGCTTATTCGATTGATGAATAATATCTGAAATGGCGTCGGATGTCTGATGCAAGTTGACAGCCGATGCATCACTTCTCGCAATCTCGGCGACTGAATGTCCTTTATATAAGGCCTTCGCCGCTTCAACTATAGTAGGAGTTGGACTATAATTTCCTTTCTCCCAACTGGGAATATCGATCGGATCTTCTCCTTCAACGAAGGATAAAGAGGATCTGATAATATCAGCAAGCATATGCAAATTCCCAAGAACAGGAAGAAGAAGTTTATCGTTCTGCGGTGTTGATCCCAGTTGGAATCCAGAAGTGGTCGCATGAGTGCAAAGCAGAACCGGTACAATATACTGCGAGTGACTCATTTCGTGGAAATTTTTTAAATCCAAAGCATAATCACAAACCTGATCCAGACCATATTGAGGATACTTCCGAGCACCAACCTTGAACTCGATCACAAAAATAACAGCACCAATCAGCAGAAGCACATCGATCCTTTCCCCCATACGGGGTATCGAGTATTCGAAATATATGGCTCCCGTGTATTGAGTAAGAATCGGTTGCAAAATTTTGATTTGTTGAAGCCATGCTTCATGCTGAGTTTGCCTGATCGAAGAATCGTCACTACCTCGAACAATTAACCCAAGAATCATCTGAGCATCATCCCTGACAAAATTTTCTATGGAATCTGAATAATAGGATCTTTTCATGGGCTCATATTAACAACAGTAGCTCCAATTGGGCTACTGATTTATTACCTTCAAATAGATTATTATCCAGCACATGGGAAGCGAACTGGTTCGCGCGTTAAACGACTACCACCGGATCGAGATCTGCAAGCATCCAGAACGGTTCGCTCCGGTATCTTACGCCGTTGCCTAATCCCCTTCGGTTTCCTCGCCGAGATAGAACCATTCGCCTTCCAAGCATTGGAAGACGGAGCATTCGTGATGGCGGCCGGGGGCGGTGGAGGTGATATATTCAGCGACAAATTCAACCCGGTCTTCTGTGGTGGCGACGACGTGCAACTTGAGCCACTCGACCTGCCGCATCCATTTGCGGATGGAGTCGGCCAACCCCTCTTCGCGGGCATTGGGATGGGTGGTACGGACGAGGTAATCCACATTCTTCGCGACATAGGCCACATAGCGCGAGCGCATCAGTTCCTCGGCGGTTTTGGCCTTGCAGTGTCCGGCGAGAATCCCGCCGCAGCAATCGTTAAACTTTGTCCCGCTCCCACAGGGGCATTTATCATTTTTTTTCATCTGGAGTTTCCTGTTCTCAAAAAGGAAGTCACTCTCCAACAGAAAAGAGTCCATTTCCAGACCAATCCTTCCCTTGCTTTCCAAACCTTGGAACCGCATCCTTGCCGCTCATGAAAAAAGTGCTGGCCAGTCTATTTCTGATCCTACTCGCCCTGCCATCTGGCTGGGCGAAGGAGTTTTCGGTGATGACCTACAACCTGCGGCGCTACACGCTCGACGACCGCGACGGCGACGGGCGCAAGAACGATCCGAAACCCGATTCCGAATGCCGGGCCATCGCCCAGCTGATTGGCAAGGTTCGCCCGGATGTGCTGGCGATCCAGGAGATTGGGAACCCCACCCAGCTCAACGCCTTTGCGGCTTGGCTGAAAACCGAGGGGCTCAACTACCCGCATGTCGAGCTGCTACGCAACGACATTGATCTCAATCTGGCGGTGCTTAGCCGTTTTCCAATCATTGGAAGCACGCACCACACCAACGAGTGGTATTCAATCGGAAAGGCCAGACTCAAGGTGGCGCGGGGATTTCTCGAAACGGAGATTGAGGTGGAGCCGGACTATCGCTTCCGCCTGCTGGTCGCCCATCTCAAATCGAAGGTTTATAGCCGGCTCGGGCAGACGGAAATGCGGCGCAACGAGGCGCGACTGCTCAACAAGGTGGTGCGCAGCATCCTGAAAAAAGACCCGGATTGCAGGCTACTGGTGGTAGGCGACATGAATGATAACCCCAACTCCGCCGCCTTCCGGGAGATGACCGGGAAAACGCGGAAAAACCTGTTCGACCTGCGGCCCGCCGAACCCTCGGGCGATGCGTGGACCTATTTCCAGAAGTCGACCGACATGCATATGCGCATCGACTATTTTTTGGCTAACGCCAAGATGCTTGGGGATGTTGTGCAGGCAAAGACGACGGTCGTCCGTGATCCACTCACCTACGCGGCATCGGATCATCGCCCGGTGGTTGCGGTTTTCCAGACTGTGGAAAAACGACCGGGCAGCCCGGTGCCCGCGAGGTAGGGCGCGGAGCAAGGCCGACTGGAAGTCGGCGATACGGGTTGGCTAGAGCGTTTCACGAACGAAGTGTCGTAGCGACATCCTCGTCGCATTCTTTGTGCGTGGGCAAGCGACGAGGACGTCGCTTCTACGAAGGGATGGGTGCACAAATTGCTCTAGACCATGCGGGTGCCGAGGGGGTCGCCGCGGACGGGCGATACGGTGTAGCCATGTTTGGCGCAGATTTCGGTGGGCGGGGTGTCGGCAAAGACCAGCACCACACCGGCGGAGTCGCCCGTCACGGTGCCCGCTCCGCAGACCTTGGCGGCGCCGCCCCACTGCTCGACCTCGGCAATAAAGTTTCGCACCCGTTCCGGCACCACGCCGATGGCGTTGAGCAGGCGGTTGTTTTCGCGCACCAGCCAGTGGAGCTTTTGCCGGTCGTTTGAACGGATGGCCTCTTCGAAGGCCAAGGTGACGGCTTCGAACTCGCTCCAGATTCCGCTGTTTCCAAAGTTGCGCTCCACGGCCATGACGCATTCGCCGGTGGTGGATCGGGGCGCGCCGGTCTGCACCATAAACATTTTCATGCGGGGCAGCGACATGGGCTGCGCGATGCCATCGCAAAAGCAGGCGCAGCCGCCGTGGAGGGAGATGTAGGAGTCAACGCCGCTGGGCTTTCCGTGCTGGAGCTTCTCGGCTTCGAGACTGTATTCATAGTACCACTCGGGCTTGAAGTCGACGCGCAGGTAGTGGCCGAGCGCGCGGATTTCGCTCAGCACCGTGGCGGCGGACGACCCCATGCCGCACCCCACCGGAATGCTGGAGCGTAGCTTCATCACCACCCCCGAATCGAGCTTGCGATGCAACCCGTCGAGCGTGTGGATGAACGCGAAGCGGAAGAGGTCGGCGGGGGCGGAGAGCACATAGCCGATGCCTACCTCGCCCCGGAGGAATTCGTGGTATTTCTTTTCGACCCGCCGCTTGAGGTCGCGCATGGCCATGATCGTGAGCGAGTTGCTTTCCGTTCCGCCGGGCAGGTCGAAGGCCACCTCGTTGCCGGACTGCGGGGTGAGCTCAAAGACGGCGCTGCGGTCGATCGCCATGGCAATGGCGGGCTTGCCATAGACCACGGCGTGCTCGCCACTGAGAATCAGTTTTCCGGGAGCAACGGCTTTCATAGATCAGTCCACCAACGATTCGTATTCGCGCTTGTGCTGGCTGATGCCGGAAAAGCGGAACGGCCCGGTCTTGTATTGCGGAAACACATATTCCCCCCCATCGCTCGGAACCCCGTAGTTGAAGATGTCTTCGTACTGTTGATACGTCAGCTCGGCGCGGTTCGCCAGCAAATTCCGGTGCTTATCCGCATAGAGGAAATCGCGGTAGCCGGGCCGAACCACGCCGCCGAAGAATTCGCCGACGCATCCGGAACCGTAGCTGTAGAAGCCGATGCGCTTGCCGGAGAGATCCTCTTCCGACGTGTCGAGCAGAGAAACGAGGCCGACATACATGGAGCCCGCGTAGCAGTTGCCGGTGATCCGGCTGTAGCGGAGCGATTCGGCCAGGAGGGTTTCCAGTTCTTCCTTCCCCACCGGTGCCTTGAGTTTGCGCGTCAGCTTTTGGTGCGCCTTCTCGGCCATTTTGGTAAAGGGGATGTGGTAGCAGAAGCGATCAAAGTCGGCCAGTGAGCGACCGGACTCGCGGGCATACTGTTTCCAGGTTTCGAGCAGGGTGTGGATGTAGACCATGGTGGAATATTTGCCATCAACCAATGCCTCGGAGCGATAGTTTGGCCGCCAGAAATCCATCACGTCCTCGGTGTGGTAGCCGCTCTCCGGCTCGATGGCCACGAGGCGCGGATCGGAGGAAACCAGCAGGGCGACCGCGCCGCATCCCTGCGTGGCCTCGCCGGGGCTGCCCAATTCGTAGCGGGCGACATCCGAGGCAATCACTAGTGCTTTCTTGCCTGGGTTACGCGCCACGAAAGCGATGGCCAGTTGGAGGCCAGCCGTGGCGCTGTAGCACGCCTGCTTGAGCTCCACCACACGGCAACGCGCCGGCATGTCGAGCAGACCATGCACATAGATGCCCGCCGCCTTCGACTGGTCGATCCCGCTTTCGGTGGCAAAAAGCAGCAGCTCCACATCGGCGAGCTCGCCATCCTGCGCCAGCGGATAGGCCGCGCTGGCGCCGAGCGTCACCACATCCTCGTCGGGTGGCGGAATGCCCATCTTTTCTTGGCCGATGCCGAGATAGTATTTATCGGCATCGACCGAGCGCGCCCCGGCCAAGGTTTTTAGATCCACGAAATAGTTCGAGGTATAGAAACTGATGCGATCAATGCCAGTGTTCATCTAGGATAAGCCCCTCGTTGTCTTCAAGGTCATGAGCAGATCCCGCGCCAAGCAGGAAAAGGGTGGTGGTGAACTCGCGCCGGAGGCGGCGAATCAGCGTGCGTACCGCCTCGGCCGATTCGCGGGCCGGTGCCAGGAAAGGCCGCGCCATGCCGCAGAGCGACGCACCGAGAACCAGGCTTTTGGCCATGTCGATTCCGTTGCGGATTCCGCCCGAGGCGATAAGGGTTGCCCGGTCGCGGTACGGCTGCAACAGGCGAAGCGCCTGCGGGGTTGGGATGCCCCAATCGGCAAAGAGTTCGCCGAGTTCCGGCTCGTTGCTCCGGAAGCTCTCCACCTGACTCCAAGAGGTTCCGCCACTTCCCGCCACATCGATGTATTCCACCCCCGCATCCAAAAGCAGTTCCGCGTCCGCCGGAGAGATTCCCGCACCGACCTCTTTCACCAGCACCGGTTTTTCCAGGGATTGGACAACCTCCGCAATTGGGTTCCGAAGGTTGGAAAAATTGGTGTCACCCTCGGGCTGGACCGCTTCCTGGAGCGGATTCAAATGCAGATAGAGTCCGTCCGCATCGAGCACGTCGATGGCCGCCTGGCACTCGGAAACACCCAGGCCATGGTTAAACTGCACCGCACCGAGGTTGCCAAAGAGCAATGCGTTGGGCGCCAGCTCGCGCAAGGCGAAGCTTTTCCGGGCATTGGAATCCGAAAACATGATCCGCTGCGAGCCGACGGCCAGTGCCACCCCCTCCGCCTCGGCGGCCAGCGCCAGGTTGCGGTTGATCTCCCCGAGCTCCCGCCCCACCCCGCCGGTCATCGACGAAATCAGCAGCGGGAAAGAGAGTGTCTTTCCCATAAAAGAGACCGACGGATCGATTTGCGCCAGGTTCCGTTCCGGTAGGGCGCGGTGAACCAACTGGATGCGGTCGAAGTGGCGCCGGTTGCGGTCGATGCCTTCCCCCTCCGAAACAATGTCGATGTGGTCGAGTTTCCGTCTATTGATGGGTTCCATGATGCGGCGGACTTTATGATGCTTTTCCGACCATTGGAACCCCTAAATCAATGGATTTAAACAGCATTCAACCTCGACAAAACCGCAGGAGTGAAACTATCCTCCCCCCTTGTTGTGAACATGGAGAACCCCAGTTATGAAAAGAACGATTCCCGCCAGTATGACTCTTGCTCTCGCCTTGTCGTTTGGCTGCGCCAAGAAGAACGAGTTCAAAGCCCCGCCCCCCCCCGAGGTGACGGTGCAGAACCCCGAGCAAAAGGATGTGACGGTCTATCAAGGATTCCCCGGGCGGTTGGTAGCGCATGACAGCGTCGAGATCCGCGCCCGCGTGAAAGGCTTCCTGAAGACGATCGATTTTGTGGATGGCCAGCGCGTGAAAAAAGGCGACCTGCTCTTTACGCTCGAGCCCGAGGAATACGAGGCAGCCGTGAAGTCGGCCAAGGCGGGGCTAGCCCAGGCTCAGGCCGCGCGCAAATTAGCAGAAACTACCCTGAAGCGCATGAAAAAGGCCTACGAAACCAAGGCGGTGTCCGAACTGGATGTGCTTAGCGCCGAGGCCAAGATGCAGTCTGCCGAAGCTTCCGTAATGGAGGCGCAGGCCGCGCTGGACAATGCCAAGCGAAACCTCTCCTACACCGAAATAAAAGCCCCCATGAACGGACGGCTTGCCCGCCGTAGCCTCAGCGTGGGCAATCTGGTGGGCGACGGCACCGCCACCCTGCTCACCACCTTGGTGGTAGAGGCACCGATCGATGTCTTCTTTAATGTGGATGAGCGGGCATTGCTTCCCTTTCTCCAAAAGGGAGTGAGGGAAACCAAGCCCGGAGAGGTCATCCCCCCGCTGAAGCTGGAGCTGGCTGACGGAAGCCTACACGACGAGGAGGGGTTGCTCGACTATATCGATCCGGAAATCGACCCCGACACGGGAACCCTGCGCGCCCGGGCCGTTTTTGCCAACAAAGGCACCAAGCTGATGCCGGGACTCTACGGAAAGATCTTGATCCCGGAGAAAATCAAAGCCGCCATCCTTATTCCCGACCTCGCCATCCAGCGCGACATGAGCGGTTCCTACGTCTTGGTGGTTACCCCGGAAAACAAGGTGGAGAGCCGCTATATCAAACGTGGTGCGCTGGTCAATACCAACCGGATTGTAACCGAGGGGCTCGCGGTGGATGACCGCGTGATCGTCGAGGGTCTCCAGCGGGCTCGCCCCGGCATCGAAGTTCGAGTCGCTGCAGCGAAACAAGAAAAAGAGAACCACTAATTTTCACTAATCCGCACTAATCCATTTGTAAAAATTAGTGTCGATTCGTGGTTAAAAAAGGAAGCAAGCCATGTTCAGCCACTTCTTTATTAGACGCCCCATCTTCGCCATGGTGATCGCGATCGTGATCATCCTGCTTGGCGGCTTCGCGATGCTCGGCCTACCCGTCGAACGCTATCCGGACATTGCGCCGCCATCGATCACCGTGAGCGCAGTCTATCCCGGTGCCGACGCCAGCACGGTGGCCGACACCGTCGCCGCCGTGATCGAAAAGGAGGTCAATGGCGTCGAGGGCATGATCTATATGAGTTCGGTGAGCGCCAACGACGGAACCATGCGGCTGACCGTCACCTTCGAGACGGGGACCGACCTCGACATGGCCAATGTTCTGGTGCAGAACCGCGTGGCCATCGCCATCCCGCAGTTGCCGCAAGAAGTGCAGCGCATGGGCATCACGACCAAGAAAAAATCGACCGACGCCAACCTCTAC
>WFRA01000095.1 GCA_015486775.1 Kiritimatiellales bacterium
CATGGAGGAGCGGCATAGGATTCAGATGGAGGTCGGGCAGGATGCGGTGGAGCCCGACTTCCAGGCGTTGGAAGAGGCGCTGGCCAAGCTGCCGCCCAAGCTGGGCGTGCCGCTGAGGCTGAAATATATGGAGGGGCTGCCCTACGACGAGGTGGCCGGAATATTGGGCACGGGAGTGAGCGCGGCCAAGATGCGGGTGCTACGGGCAAAAAAAATGTTGGCGGAGGCATTGGAACCATGAATACGGAAAAGAAGATGAAAGAACGGCTGGCGGCGCACCGGACAAAAGCGCCGGAAGGTTTTACGGAGCGGGTGATGGATTCGCTACCGGCATTCCCGAAGCCCACGCTGCGCGACCGGCTGGCGGATTTCTGGCCGACGCACGGGCGCTGGATCGCACCGGCTCTTGCCGGTGCGGCGGCATCGCTGTTGCTGGTTTTCGCGCTGGGGCGGACGGATTCGCCGGGCGCGGCGGAAACCGCGCAGGTGCAAACCACCATCCATTTCGAGCTCCACGCACCGGGAGCCGACCGGGTCGAGCTGCTCGGCTCTTTCAATGATTGGAAGACGGGCGATGTGGTACTGACCGGCCCCGATGCCTCCGGGCACTGGACAGCGGACGTGACGCTCCCGGAGGGGCGCTACGAATATATCTTCCTGGTGGATGGCGAGCGCTGGATGGCCGATCCCCGGGCAACCCTCCATCGGCCGGACGGCTTTGGACGCGTGAATACGGTAATCGATGTTTATGAAAACGACGACCATGCATAGAATAATCATTGCGGGTCTGCTGCTCTGCGGAGCGGCGGGCGCCAAACCCTGCGGCACGAATTCCTGCAGATGGAAAACGCTGGAAGGGCAAAGGCACGGCTTCGGTCTCTCGGAAGAGCGGGTGGAGTCGATGCTCGGGCAGTGCCGCAAAAGTGGGCTTTCCGCCGAGGAGGCCGATGCCCTGCTGGTGCCGGTCCGCGCGGCGCGCGACGAATCCCTCCCCGCCGAGGCGGTCTTCACCAAGATCGAGGAGGGGCTGAGCAAAAAAGTCCCGCTGGATCGAGTGGCGGATGCGGCTACGCTGCGGCTGGATTATCTGCGCCGCGCGGCTCGCCTGGTGGAGAGGCTGCCGGGGAGCGTCGGCAGGCACGGGGGCGGCGGAGGCATCCAGCGGCTGGAGGTGCGGACGGCCATGGCGCTCGAAAGCGGCCTGCCCGAACCGGTGATCCGGGATGTCTTCAAGCATCTCTCCAGCCCCCGGTACGGGCGGCTGATCCATGTGATGGAGGCCGGGGAAACCCTGCAGCTCGCCGGACTGGATCCGCAGGACACCAAGCAGATCATGATGGATTGCCTTGAGCGGAACCTCAACCGCATGGAGATCCAGCGCGCGATCGACTATATAGTCGAGGAGCACCGGAAGGGTCGGGGCTTCAAGGCCATCCGCGCAGACCTGTGGATCTAGTCGCCGGCCTGCCCTTCGTCGGACTCCGCCTTTTCCGCTTCGTCCGGCGCATCCGCCGGAGCTTCTTCCGCTTCGGGTTTTCCAGTCTCTGGAAGCTTTCCGGTTTTCATGATGGCGTCGACATCGTCGAAGTCCAGCACCTCGCGCTCGATCAATAGCTCGGAGAGGGTGACGAGCGTCTCCTTGTGGTCGGTCAGGATCTTCATGCAGGCATCGTAGGATTCGGTAACGATTCGGAGGACTTCCTGGTCAATCTTCTGGGCGGTATCCTCGCTGTGTTCGTGCGACCCATTGATGCCCTGGCCCAGGAAGACGGGTTGGTTATGGCTACCCAAGTTTTGCGGACCGATCACCCTGCTCATACCATATTCGCAAACCATGGCGCGGGCGATGGCGGTGGCTCGTTCGATGTCGTTGTGCGCCCCGGTGGTGACGTCGCCAAAGACCAGCTCTTCCGCCGCGCGGCCGCCCATCAGCGAAACGAGGTCGGCCTCGAGCCGCTTCTGCGACTGGGTGTAGCGATCCTTTTCCGGCAGCGACATCGTGGCACCGAGCGCACGACCGCGCGGAATGATGGTTACCTTGTGGATGGGCTCGCATTCGGGAGTGTAGTACATGGCGATGGCGTGGCCGGCCTCGTGGTAGGCGGTCAGTTTTTTCTCTTCGGGGTCGAGCACATGGCTGCGGCGCTCGCGGCCCCACATCACCTTGTCGCGTGCCTCCTCCATATCTTCCTGCTCCACAAAGTCGGCACCCCGACGGGCGGCCAGCAAGGCGGCCTCGTTCACGAGGTTGGCCAGATCGGCTCCAGAGAAGCCGGGGGTTCCACGCGCGCTTTTTTTCAGCTCAACCTGGTCGGAGAGCCGAACATTGCGGGAGTGAATCTTCAAAATCTGCTCGCGGCCTTCCAAGGTTGGGAGGTCCACCACCACCTGGCGGTCGAAGCGACCGGGGCGCAGCAGAGCGGGATCGAGCACGTCGGGGCGGTTGGTCGCCGCAACGATAATGATCCCCTCCTGCGAGTCGAAACCGTCCATCTCGACCAGCAGGGCGTTGAGGGTCTGCTCGCGTTCGTCGTGCCCGCCGCCAATGCCGCTGAAGCGGCTACGACCCACCGCGTCGATCTCGTCGATGAAAATAATGCACGGGGCGTTTTTCTTGCCCTGCTCAAACATGTCGCGCACACGCGACGCGCCGATACCGACAAACATTTCGACAAAGTCCGATCCGCTGATCGTAAAGAACGGCACATCGGCCTCGCCCGCCACGGCCTTGGCCAGCAGGGTTTTTCCGGTGCCCGGAGATCCGGAGAGCAACACGCCCTTGGGCATCTTGCCGCCCAGTTTCTGGAACTGCTTCGGATCCTTCAGAAACTCCACGACCTCCAGCAGCTCCTCCTTGGCTTCGTCCACGCCCGCCACGTCCTTGAAGGTGATCTTGTTCTTGTCCTGCGTCAGCAGCTTGGCGCGGCTCTTACCAAAGCTCATGGCACCGCGCCCGGCGTTCTTCATCTGGCGGATGAAGACAAAATAGATGATCCCGAAGATCAGGATGAAGGGTACGATATTGGCCAGCACCGAAATCAGAACGGTTCTGGGCCGCTTGATATTCACCTGCACGCCGCTGGCGTCGAGCTGGTCCATCAGCTTGTCGGTCAGGATAATGTCCGTGCGGAAGCGGGTGGTGCCCGCCTTGTCGAGATCCTTCGACTCGCCCACCACATAGTGGTTGCCCGCACCGTCGCTGGCGATATCCACCTTGGCGATCCGGCCATCCTTCACCTTCGTCATAAAATCGGTGTAGTCGAGTTCGGTCAGTTGCTTGGACGAATTTGAAAAAAGGTGGAGCACCGTCAGGAAAATCGCCATCATCAAAAAAGAGATGGCCAGCCCGCGCAACGGCATCGGAGGCGGCCCCTTTTTGGCGGGTTTTTCAGGTTTTTTGTCTTTCGCGGGTTTGTTGTCGGCCATATCTAAAATCTCTCTTTTAAAAAAACAGGCCAATCATTACCATCGCCGAAAAGCGATTGCAACGATAAGGCACTAAACGTTGGAGGGTTGAAAATCAGTTAAACAGCGGATGGAGTACATCGTACTGCTCCAGGAGCGCCTGGGGCATGACGCGGGTGCCGGCGAGCACTGGCATAAAGTTGGTGTCGCCCGTCCAGCGCGGAACAATGTGCTGGTGGATATGGTCCTTCAGCCCGGCTCCGGCGGCAGCACCCAGATTGTAGCCCAGGTTCAGGCCGTCGGGCTTGAGCTCCGCCTTCAGGATGCCTACCGCCTCAATGGTCAGATCCATCGTTTCCAGCCGCTCCTCCGCCGTCAGGTCTGCAAGGTTTTCGAGATGGCGGTAGGGCGTGACCAACAAGTGGCCGCTCGTGTAGGGATAGCGGTTCATCACCACCGCGCAGGTCTTGCCGCGCTTGAGAAGCAGGTTGTCGCGGTCGTTCTCCTCGGTAAACATTTTGCAGAGGAAGCAGCCGTCCCCCTTCTCGCCCAGGATATATTCAATGCGCCACGGCGCCCAGATCGTCTTTTTCATGCTTTGTTCCATTCTCAGTTCCCAACCCCGGCATTAAATCATATCTTCCAAGGATTGGAAGAGGACAAAACGAATGGCGGACAATATCTCTCTTTTCTGCAGGAACAATGAGTATTTGGCGGCGAATAGAAAAGTGTGAGTTAATAAGAAGTGGTTTCAGTGAGCGGAAAATTGCCCAAAAACGTCTTTTTATGGAGTATTGAGCAAATACCCGCTCACTGGAGACAATGTTTTGTGAGCTATTACTTGCACTTTTTTCTTGCCATCTCCGGAAGATCGGTTAAGTTCACAGCATGAAGAATCTAGAAAACATGGGAAACGAAGCCATCCGGAAAGAACTCGGAGCGCGGTTACGGCGCGAGCGGCTGAACCAAAATATTACCCAGGCCGAACTGGCGGAACTGGCGGGGATCTCCCGCCGCACGCTGGTGGCCGCCGAAAAAGGGGACGGCACCACGCTTGAAACGCTAATCCGCCTTTTGCGCGGTCTGGGAAAGCTTGGACAGCTCGACCAATTCCTACCGGTGCCCGAGATTAGCCCGCTCCAACTCGCGAAGCTCAAGGGCAAGGTGCGCCAGAAGGCTTCCAGAAAGACCCGCTACCCGATGCCGAGCAATACCGCCTGGACGTGGAAGGAGGATTGACATGCCCGTCACCACTGCCGAAATCCTACTATGGGGAAACCACGTCGGAGCCGCCGCTTGGGATGCGAAGCGACAGGTGGCGGTGTTTGAATACACCCCCGACTTTCTCGAAAGCGGGATCGAGCTCGCGCCGCTCACCATGCCGCTCGGCGGGCAGGTGTTTTCGTTTCCGGAGCTGTCGAAAGAGACCTACCAAGGTTTGCCGGGCATGCTGGCCGATTCGCTGCCGGACAAGTTCGGTAACTTGCTGATCGACGAATGGTTGGTGCGGACAGGCAGGAAGCGGGAGGATTTTTCCCCGGTCGAGCGGCTGTGCTACATCGGCTCGCGCGGCATGGGTGCCCTGGAGTTTCGCCCCTCCGTGCGCGCCCGGCAGGGGGGAACGGTTCCTGTCGACATTGCCGAATTGGTGGAGTTGGCCAACCAGGCGCTGGCGGAAAAGAAAACATTGGATACGACCTTTGGCGATAAATCCGCCGAAGACACCGAAGCCATGCGCGATATTCTCCGCGTGGGCACCTCGGCCGGCGGAGCGCGGGCCAAGGCCGTCATTGCCTGGAACGAGGCGACCGGCGAGGTGCGCTCGGGACAGGTAAAGGCCCCGCCCGGCTTTGGCTACTGGCTCATGAAGTTCGACGGGGTTTCTGGGAACCGCGACAAGGAGCTGGACGATCCGCAGGGATTTGGGCAGGTCGAGTATGCCTACTATCGGATGGCATTGGCGGCGGGAATCGAGATGAGCGAATGCCGCCTCTACCATGAAAGCGGCCGTAGCCACTTCATGACCCGCCGCTTCGACCGCACTTCCGAAGGCCGGAAAATCTTCATGCAGACCCTCTGCGGGATTGCCCACATGGACTTTAACCTGACCGGGGCATACAGCTACGAGCAGGCGATGGATGTGGCCCAAAAGCTGGGATTGGGAAAAGATGCACTCGAGCAACTCTTCCGCCGCATGGTTTTCAATGTCTTTGCCCGGAATCAGGACGACCACACCAAGAACATCAGCTTCCTGATGGACAAGCAGGGAACATGGTCGCTGGCACCGGCCTACGACATGACCTACAGCCACAATCCCGCCGGCGCATGGACGCACCAGCACCAGATGCGCATCAACGGCAAGGTCGATGGATTTGTCCGGCAGGATTTTTATGCCGTTGCCAAGCGCTTCGACATCGCCTCAGTTCCAGAGGTTGGAAACCTGCTTGAAGAGATCGACCAAGCCCTAGATGGCTGGCCCAAATGGGCTTCCGAAGCGGGTGTGCCGGAAGAAGCCATATCCTATATCGCAACAAACCACCGGCGGCTGGACTCCAACCTGAAGAAATAGAAAGAGGGTTAAATAATATCCCTCAATCTGCTTCCAAGCGTTGCGTTAAAACATTACCTTCGGGGGGATTTTTAATAAGGTGAATACGGCGAGCATGGAGACACGGTCAACAGCAATGGCATTTATTCAACGG
>WFRA01000096.1 GCA_015486775.1 Kiritimatiellales bacterium
ACCCAATATGGTGGTGGTTCTTGCGGACGACTGGGGCTACGGGGATCTGGGCGCGTTCGGGGCGCTGGACGATGTCAAGACCCCGAATCTGGATCGCCTGGCGAAGGAGGGGATTCTTTTTACCGATGGCTATGTGACCGCCCCCCAGTGCGGGCCGTCGCGCGCGGGGTTGTTGACAGGCCGCCACCAGCAGCGCTTCGGTTTCGATTCCATCACCTGCGGCCCGCTACCGCTGGAGGAGACGACGATTGCCGACCGCCTGAAGAAGGCGGGCTATGCCACAGGCATGGTGGGCAAGTGGCACATGGAACCCAACTGGACCAACGTGCAGTGGGCGCGCAAGCTGCATCCGGAGCTGATTAAGGATGGCAAGGTGCCGAAAATCCCGTGGGCGATCAACCAGTGCTATTTCCCCGAAGCGCGGGGCTTCGACCAGTTTTTCTACGGCGAGTGGCATCGCTACTGGCACAACTATGAACTGGGGAGCGGCGAGCCGCTGGAGGTGCCGGTCTGGACGGATCTGAAGGAGTTTCGGGTGGATGTGCAGACGAAGGCGGGGCTTGGATTCATCCGGCAAAATGCCGATAAGCCGTTCTTTCTCTATCTGGCCTATTTTGCGCCGCACGTTCCGCTGGAGTCGCCGGAAAAATATCTAAAACGCTTCCCCGGCGAGATGCCGGAACGCCGCCGCACGGCACTGGCGATGATGTCCGCCGTGGACGACGGTGTGGGCCGGATCATGGATCTGCTGGAGGAAAAAGGGCTGCGGAAAAACACGCTGGTTTTCTTTACGAGCGACAACGGCGCGCCGCTGGGCGCCCAGCAAGGAAACCCGATGAACGATGTCCTGCCCGTTGGCAAGGCGGGGCCGGCTTGGGACGGTTCGCGCAACGATCCGCTGTGCGGGGAAAAGGGCATGCTTGCCGAGGGTGGTATGCGTGTTCCGTTCATCGCTTCCTGGCCGGGGCGGCTGCCGCAGGGCAAGGTTAGCAACGTGCCGGTCTCCACGCTGGATATTGCGGCTACCGCCAACGCCATGGCCGGGCTGCCGGGCGATCCGCTCTTCGACGGCGTGGATCTGATGCCGTTCCTCGCCGGCCAGGCCGCCGCGCCGCAGCGGGATCTCTATTGGAAGTTCTGGAACCAGGCGGCCATTCGTTCCGGGGAGTGGAAACTGATCCAGTCCGGGCCGGGCATCTCGCTGCTCTTCAATCTGCGCACCGACAAGGAGGAAACGCATAACGTGATTGCCCAGCATCCCGAGGTGGCTCAGAAGCTGAACGCGAAGCTGGGGAAGTGGGTCGCGCAGATGCAGCCTTCCATCTTTCCCCCCGGAAAACTGAATGGGCAGGAGGTCGGGTGGTACCGGTATTATTTCAACAAAAAGGAAGAAGCAAAATAATGACTTCAAGAGCGCGCGTGGAACAAGCCATCCGCTTCGAGGCGAGACCCCGGATCGGCTACCCTTCAACTTTTGGATGGATCGCCGCCGCATGGATGAACTGAATAAAAAATACGGCGAGGATTTCCGCGTCAGCCGCTACGGTGCGGACGTGGTGGAGACGATGGCCATGCTACTCCTGTATCCATATGATGATCCCCGGTTGCCGCCCGTGAGGCCGGGTTTAGCTTTCGCTCTTCTCTTCGTAGGTCATGAGGAAGTTGAAGGCGAGGTCGTCGTCGGAGAGTCCGCCGTACATGATGTCGATGGCCTGGTCGGCGGGGGCGAGCAGCTCGGTTTCGGTCAGCACGAGCTCCAGCCCGCCGCGGTTGGGGCGAACATGGCCGAAAAAGAACCCGAGGCCGATCAGGACGGATGCGGCCATGGCGAGCGCGGGTTTCCAGTAGAGGATTTTTGCCTGTTTACCCTGCGGGGCTAGGCGGCGGGCTTCGCGCTTGATTTCGTCGAGCACGGCGACGGGCGGCTCTTCCAAGGGTTGGAAGATTTCCCGGGATTGGGTGAGCGTTTCGCCGAACTGGCGGCATTTGCCGCACGAGCGCAAGTGTGACGAAAGCATGCCGGCCTGTTTGCCGTCCAGCTCGCCGGAATCCCGCAACAGGATGAGTTTTTCAGCTTCGGTGCATTTCATGATAGGGCCTCCTGCAATTCCTCGTATTCTTCCTTGAGCATAGAACGCAGCTTGGCCAGCGCATATTGCATCCGGGCCAGGCAGGTGTTGATCGAGCACTTCTGGATCTTGGCGATTTCCTTGAACGAGGCGTTGCCATACATGCGCAGAAGGAAGACTTCCTTCTGCTCCGGCGACAGCGTTTCGACGGCGCGTTCGATGTTTTCGCCCAGGCCGATCCCGCCCACTTCCTCGGCCGGGGTGATGCCCGGCGCGGCCAGGCGCTCTTCGAGCGTATTGCCGTCTTCGTCGCCCCGGCCAGTGCTCTGCATCGAGACATTGCGCTTGTTGCGCCGCGCCCGGTCGATCACTAGGTTGTG
>WFRA01000097.1 GCA_015486775.1 Kiritimatiellales bacterium
AAAGAAGATGGAACCCGATTTTTTGGCCAAATGGTTCAAGGTTCCCCCGTTCACATTCACGGTCATAGAAGAGTGGTCGTTCCCGAGGAAAAACTCCTTCCCGTTTATGTTCCAGCTTCCGCCTTCGAGATTGAAGGTGTTGTCGCTGCCGCTGTTGCGGCCCAGCAGCGTTTCCCCGTCCGCATCGAGCGTTCCGGCCGTCTGGTTGACGGTTGCGGATCCGGCCCGTCCCGAGAAGGCGATATCCCGGACATGCAGGTTGCCCGAAATGTTCAGCACGGAAGACGCGCCGTCGGGGGCCAGCGCAAGATTTCCAATCCCGGTGGTTGGCCGCGAAGCCGGCGTCAGGTTTACGGTTCCCCGGACAATTTCGGCATTGGCGTTGCTGTCCCATACGGGGTGGGCGGAATGCCCGTCAACCGACCATCCCCGCCCCAGCCAGTCGCCGCTCCCATCGTCCCATTTGTAATCGGTCGCAAACGCGAAACCCGCCAGAAATCCCGAGGCAATGACCGGGAACAGAATTCGTTTTTTCACAATATCGTCCTCTCCGTTTTTTTGTCTTCACTTGTTTTGACCTGCCAAAGAACCCGGCCCATGACAACATGAGCCGGGCTCCGGGACTTTCTGGGCTGAATGGATTCCAATCAGCTGGCTAGATCCTGAATTTTCGCCGAATCCAGAGCATGGCAACGCCAAGGAAGGCAACCATGCCCAATGTAGCCGGCTCCGGAATGACCGTAAGCTGCAGCGCCTCGCCGCCATTCTTGGAGACGATGCCCAGGTCGAAGTCGGTTGCGCTGTCGTTTACGAAGGCCAGATCGTTGGTGTCGATGCCATTGGCGCTGGCCGTCCATATCAGGTCGTAGGTATCGCCAACCTGTCCGTCGAATCCGGCCAAGGTGTCGATCGACAGCGTCATGTTGGTCAGCACCACCCCGTCGTCGCCCACATTGATCAGCGTGGAGCCATTCTCGTCCAGATTGATCTGCAGAGTGCCGTCCTGTCCCAACAGCCACCCTGTATCGATGGAGTCCGCGCCGGAGCCGTCCACCACGAAGGCGCTGCCCGCATGCTTGATCTGGATGTAGCCGGTGGCGTCGATCGAACCGCCGGAAATGGTGAAGACGCCCGTCCCGCCGACATTGTTCGCGAGCACCAGTACCGGCAACTCGAAGCGCCCGCCCGTCTGGTTGACCTCCCCAGTGCCGTCCTGACCCACGATGAAGTAGGTTGCGTTGTAGTCGAGCAAGCCACCACTGAGGTTGACGACCCCCCTCGCCCCGCTCGCGTAGCCGAGCCGGATGCCGGAGCTTGCACCGGCGTCAATCTCGTTGGTGCCGCCCGAGATGTTCATGGTTCCAACCGCGTTGTCCCAGCGCCCCAGATAAAGGCGGCTGGAGCCGTCGAACTTGAAGTAGCCCCCCGTCTGGGTCAGGGTTCCCTGGGCGGAGTTGGCGTGTCCGATCGACATTTCGTCGAGCGAAACCTCCACCGATCCGCTATTCAGGTTGAGGTTTCCCTCGACATTGTCGTAGCCACCGAGATAAAGGATCGAACTGGATCCAGAATAGGTGCTGGTCAAGTGGCCACCGTTCACGTTTACGGCCATGTTGGCGCTGTTGTAGGCACCAAGGTAGAACTTTCTTCCGGTTGTGTTCCAGGTGCCGCCATTCAGGTTGTAGGTGTTGGCCGCCGAACCATCGGAGCCCAGATACATCCACCCGTCCATGTTCACGGTGCCGGCCGTCTGGTTGATGGTGGCGGTGCCGCCGGCACCCGAGAACTCGAAATTCTGCCCGTGCAGGTCGCCGGTGATGTTCAGCGTGGCCGACCCACTGGAGGGGGCCATCACCACATTGTGGATCTTGTCGGTTGGACGCGACGAGGGGGTGAGGTTCATGGTACCGCCGGAAATATTCGCGTTGGCGGCGCTGTCCCATACCGGCGTCACAGCCACCCCGTTCGTCGTCCAGCCGGTGTCCAGCCAATCGCCGGTTCCGGTCGTCCAGTCGTAATCGGCTGCGGATGCAACCCCCGCCGTGGCCGCCATGGCCAAGAGCGCCCATCTTGTTTTCCTTTTCATCTTCTGTTCTCCTTTTCTCGATTTGCAGCATCCATTATTCCGAGTGGTGCAGACGGCGGGACACTGCACATTCGCCGTCCGCGCTCCCTAGGTCGAATCCTATTCCTCGATGATCAGGCGAACAAACCGCTCATCCGTCATAGTGGGAACCCGGTTGGTCACCGCATCGAAGTCGGCGTTGATGGTGCCGACACCCTCGACGGTGTAGCCTCCGTTGGTCCAACCGTGGTAGATCAGGTCGTCGGTGAGCTCTAGGTAGTAGGTCAGGCCGCTATCCAGCGCGGAACGCTTGGGATAGACATACTCAAGCCAGTTGGTTCCCCCGCTGTCCACTATCCCGCAGGAACTCGCGATTCCGCGGTTGGCCGCGTTGGTTGGATCGCCCCCGAACGCGTATTCGCACAGATTGTCCACGCCGTCGCCATCCGGATCCGCGCCGGCCAGGGCATCGTCCCCGGTCAGGCCGTAGTCGATCGACCACCTTTCGGAGGGGGTCCGTCCGGCAACCAGTGCCTGTAGCTCCTGACCGCCATTCTTTTCGACAATGCGGCACTCGAATCCGGTTCCGCTTTTGTCCACGAATACCAAGTCGTTTGTGTTGAAGCCATTGGTGCTGGCCGTCCATATCAGGTCATAGGCCATACCGATCTCGGTGCTAAACCCGGCAAGTGTATCGACTTCGAGGGTCATGTTGGTCAGCACCACCCCGTCGTCGCCCGCCTCGATCGGCGTGGCACCGCCCGCATCCAGATTAAAGCGCAAGGTACCGCCCTGTCCCAACACCCAGCCGGTCTCGATGGAGTCCGCGCCGGAGCCGTCCACCACGAAGGTGCTACCCGCATGCTTGATGTCGATGTAGCTGGAGGCATCGAACGAACCGCCGGAGATGGTGTAGGAGCCCGTCCCGTCAGAGTTGTTCGCAAGTACCAGCGTCGGTAGCTCGAAGCGCCCGCCCGTCTGGTTGACGACCCCGGTGCCGCTCTGGCCCACGATGAAATAGGTTGCCTTGTAGTCGAGCAGGCCGCCGCTGAGGTTGACGACCCCCTTCGTCCCGCTCGTGTAGCCCAGCCGGATGCCGGAACTCTTGGCGGAGTCGATCTCGTTGGTGCCGCCGGAAATGTTGATGGTGCCCACCGCCTGGTCCCAGTGGCCGACATAGAGGGTGTCGGAACCGTAGAACTTGAAGTGGCCGCCGGTCTGGTTCAGCGTCCCCCGGCCGCTGCTGGCATGGCCGATCCCGGTTTCGGTATCCACCGAAATATCCATGGTTCCGCCGTCGAGATTGACGGTTCCGGTGCCCCAGTGGCCAATGTAGACCCGGTGGCTTGTGTGGACCTTGAAGGTTCCGTCCGTCTGGTGGACGATGCCGGTGGAGCCGCCGCCTTCGCCGATGCGGAGGTCGTTTAGCGTGTAGTCGACCAGACCGCCATATTGGTTCAGGATGCCCGTAGTGCCGCTGGTGTGGCCCAGTTCGACATTGGGTTCCGTGGCGGACAGAATCTTGTTGGTTCCCCCCGACACATTCAGGGTTCCGACGCAGTCGTCCCAGTGCCCCAGGATAAATTCGCCGGTACCGCTGAATTCGAAGAGGCCGCCGGTCTGGTTGAAGGTGCCGATGGCGGAAGCGGCGTGGCCGACATCCATGCGGGCAACGGAAACATCCACGGTTCCATCGGCCAGGTTGAGGGTTCCCGTCGTGCTATTGTACGACCCTACGTAGAAGTAGGAATCGCCGCTTCCAGAATAGGAGTGCGTCAGGGTTCCACCGTCTACGTTCACCTCCATTGCATTGTTGCCGTTGTAGCCAAGGTAGAAGGCTCTTCCCCTGCTGTTCCAAGTGCCGCCGTCAAGGTTGTAGGTGTTGGCAGCGAAACTGTCGGAACCCAAGTACATCCATCCGTCCATGTCGACGGTGCCATCTGTCTGGTTGATGGTGGCGGTACCGCTGCTGTCTGAGAATTTTAAATCCTGCCCGTGCAGGTCGCCGCTAATGTTCAGTATGGCCGACCCGCCGGAGGGGGTCATCACCACATTGTGGATCTTGTTGGTCGGCCGTGAAGTCGACGTCAGGTTGACCGTGCCGCTGTAAATTTCCGCATCGGCTGTGTCGTCCCAAACCGGGTTCGGGTCGTTCCACCCCGCGTCCAGCCAGTCCCCTGTCGCTCCGCTGGACCAGGTATAGGCGGAGGCGATCCCCGCCACGAATGCGGCGATGGCTACTAATAACATGGTTGGTCTGCTCATAGTTTTCTCCTTTATGGTTTGAATTCCTTCTCCCCCTCTTTGTACCGCACAAGCTCTACCCAGCAGAGGGGTCTAGGCAAATAAATTGCCTTGTAATCCCCGGCATAAAAATTGTATATTTGGGACTCAAAACACAGCATCGGTTACAGGAATTTTGACCATGGTGGGAAAACCGGAACCCTTCAGCTTCGCGGACAGGCAAATCGACTGCCGGCTCCACACGGAACCCATCCGAGCGGTTCGCCATATCTATACCTGCAAGCACGGGTCGCTCTTCGACATGCACTACGCCTTGGAACTGGGTTTTGTTCTAAAAGGACAAGTGCGGAGATATCACAAAGAAGGTCAAAGCGACATTGAACGTGGCGGAATATGGCTGTGTGAAATGTGGGAACCCCACGGATACGAGATCATTGGGGTGCCGTGCGAGGTACTTGTGATAATGGTATCTCCGGAAATATTGGCCAAACTTCAGTTTGAGGAAAATCCAGCCATCAACTGGATGCTCCCGTTTAGCTTGGAAAAACAATACTTCTTCAATCTATCCAAAGGCGTGCAGGCCAGTCTCGAGGACTGCGCCAAAAGACTAGGAAAGGTGATCGACTCTCCTCCCAGCCCAACAAGACTCTGCCGAATCAGGCTACTGTTGCTGGAAATTCTCTTGGTGCTCCATGAAAACCTGCTCCAGGCCGACGCGATTGCCCAGCCCACTCCGAACTCGTTCCAAAAAATAAACCGCGCAATAAGACTGACCTTCGGTAGCAAAAAACTCGTCACCACGGAAGATGCGGCCCATGCCTGCGGCATGAATCGCAAAGCCTTCAGCAAACTCTTCCGGGATATGATGAACATGCGCTACAGCGAATTTAATCTTCGCCATCGAATCAGCAATGTTGCAAAACAGCTAATCGGCACCGATTCGCCGATCAAGACCATCGCCTTCGAATGGGGTTTCACCGATGCCAGCCACATGCACAAATGCTTCCTAAAACACTACGGTTGTTCACCTAAAGAATACCGCCGGCAAAGGAACCCGTAGAGCTACTATACCTCCAGCGGTTGAAAACTAAGGCGGCTACGCAGCAGTGAATTAAGAATGAAGATTTAAGAATTAAGAATGGTCGGTCTGCGACAGCCTCTATCGGAAAAAAGGCCAACGCCGCTTGAGTTCCACCATTCTTCATTCTGCATTCTTAACTCTTCATTGACTTGATGTTGCGATAGAGGTTGTTTGTTTAGGAACGCAAAATAAGGGTGAGAAGTGAGAACGGAAGGAACTAATATTTTCTTCTCAACAGATTTCACAGATTGATGGGATTTTTTCTTTAATCTGTGTCCATCTGTGCAATCTGTGGATGCAAAGACATAATTCGAGCAGAGTATACCTGGGTTGAGGGTTGGCAAAGTCGGCAACGGTGTGAAAAGTTCAGCATAAATCGTTCTCCATAAGAGATCGTATTTGAACCATGGCGGTACCCCAGCAAGTCCCGTGTTCCAGACAGGCCTGAAGCCATATGAAAAACTGGGCGCGCTCCGTTTCGTCACCCTGCTGACGCTGGCGACAAGCGGGTTGAAGGTGTGCCCTGCCTTCTGGGCTCCGAAGGAGGCTTTCTTTATTCGAGCCCCCTTTTTTTTAACCTTCTGGTCTGGTGTCCCCTCGGTTGCTTCGATCCCACGCTCCAGCAGTGCCTTACTTTTCAAATTCGATCATGTTTACACCGGATTTTTTGCACCAGATCGCAAAGCCCGCAAAGAGAAGGAATTCCTTGCTTCGCGACCTTCTGTTTAAATTTGCTTCCGGCTTCGCCGGGTTAGGAATCTAGTACCTCCACGATTTCGGTTGGGTTGGATAGGTGCGGGTGCAGGTTTTGTCCATGCATTTGCCCACGGGAAGTTTCTTCAGGTTTTCAAGATTCTCAAACAGCCATTTATTCGGGCTGGCATACTGGATGATTTTCCCGCGCTCATCGGTAACGGTGATCAGGTAGGTGCTGTACTTTTCCCCGAGCCGTTGCGAATAGAGGATGCTGTTGCAGAGAAGGATGGGCTTCCCTGAAAACTCGAAGGATCGCCCGGGTTCCTTGGCCGGCGTGAAGGTGGCCTTTTGGCGATCGAGCAAAATATAGTTATTGCTGTTGCTACGGAGCTCGGAACCAATGGCAAAAAACTCGACCGTCAATTCATGGTTGTATTCTCCGGCCGAGATTTGCTTGAGTCTGGCACTAAAGGTATAGTCGTAGAGTCGCACCTCGGCGGTACCACTATATCTGCCGGGTGGAACCATCCGCATCGAACTCTTTTTTGAAAAATCGATATTGAACTTTGGAGGCCGGGCCAGTTCGATATATTCTTGATCCGCCTTGGAAAACCGAGCGAGCGGAATCTTGCGCGTCTTTCCGCGTGCTGTCTTCAAGACGGCCTGACCACCGATCACAACCGCGAATTTGGCTTCCATGGTTTTCCCGTCCTTTAGAGTCCAACTCCGCACTCCATCCTCGTCTGGACTTTCAGGTGCATTTGGCTTGGTTTCGGCTGGTTCCGGAGGAGCAACAATTTTGCTCGATGCGTCGAAATCGCAAAACACCGGGCCGCCTTCAAGGCTGAGCTCCCCGGGAGCAAGATACTTCAAAATCCTATCCACAAGATCGCGCGATGGCTCTGCGGTTTTAAAAATGGGAAGGAGGGGATTGCCCTGCGGGCCTCTCTCGTATTCCTCGCCTTTGACCTCAACAAGAAGCATGGCCCCAAACGATACCCCGGCCCAGTCCAGGAAAAGATATTCCATATCAAGCGGCTTCCCCGGTTCAAGCGTGATCCAATCGCCCACGGTGCTTTTTCCTGCGCCTAGGAAGTACTTTTGCGAGTCTGCCGATGTGGACTGCCATCTTGGTGCCAAGTTGAAGCTACTGGTAGGGTCGTACATGGCATTGAGCACAACTTTCCCGTCCACACGAACAACCAGAACGGAATCGCCCGCACCCCAAAAACGGAAGGTGATCCCGTTGGTGTAGGCTACGGGGCAAACCAGCTTCCCCCTGTAGACAACCACCCAAGAGTAGTCGAAAGCTTCATGGCTGCCTTTAAATGCGTCAAGTTCTCCAAATGCCTTCAGCGCCATGACCGACTCCATGACGGGAAACATGCATGTTGTGGCATAGAGCTTTATTGGGGAATGGTAATAGCGGGATAAATCCGAAGCCTTCCACCCATTGGAAACAAAATCGTGCAATGTCTCCATGAACTTGTAGTCATCCATAAGGTAGTTGCGGCTTCCATCCCGGTTTCTCAAAAAATGGTAGAAGGTACCTACAAAGTCGTTTCCAATGGACATCCCATCGCCAAAAAGGGTCGTTTCGCCAAGGTCGGGCATAATATCGAAGCCATCGATACCACCGCCAAGCCCTTCGCCCATACCGGACATTTCCGGAAGCTGGATATCGGGCATGTTCGCCTTCTGCACCTTGGTGACGATGCGCGTGGTTGGCTTGGGTTTGGAGCTCTTTTTGATCTTTACCTTGGGCTTCTTGAGCTTCATCT
The DNA here is from genome assembly GCA_015486775.1 of Kiritimatiellales bacterium. GTDB lineage: Bacteria > Verrucomicrobiota > Kiritimatiellia > Kiritimatiellales > Pontiellaceae > Pontiella. The sequence goes on from WFRA01000097.1 coordinate 7,868, forward strand.
TCGGACGCTCCACCGCCTTGGGCGGGGCGAACTCCACCTCTTTTTGCTTCACTACCGTGAAGACCACCAGCGACCCCGCCAGCAGGAAGAGGCCGACATGGATCACAATGCTCAGCAGCACCGCACTCGGCGTTCCCTTGGTCGGTTTCTGTTTTTTTAATCGCCGTTTCATCTACTCTTCTCTTAGGGTTTCTTCCCCGCCATAACTGTCTGGGAAAACGGGAACGCCGCAGCATTAAACCGCGCCTTAAACTGCTCCAACGAAGTTTTGCATGGGGAGTCCCATGTGCGTTCTGCAACAATCGCCAGGGGCAGGTCAACAAACGGGGTGAACCAAGCATCATCCTCTACATCGATCGATTTGCCGTCGCACCACAAACATACCTCGTAGCCTTTAATATTCGGATGGGTCTGCGGTTGCCACTGCTCATAGACTTTCCGTGGGTGGAAATAGACTTTTTCACGGCCAGGAACAATATAGAGGTAGGCGGTGCCCTTCATAATGTCCCCCGTAGTCATGATCTTATAGCCATCAGCCAGAATTTCCGGTCGCCGGAAGGATCCCTTCCGGGAAACCCACGCATCGATCACAATATCCTTTGCCGGCTGAATGCTTGTTTTGTTTTGCCTGTCGCTATCTTTGCAGAAACGCCACCAGTTCCAAACCATGGTTGTTTTCCCGTACGACTTCACCTGCTCGTTCACTTCGTTCACAAAGTCCACAAAAACATCGCCCGGATATTCGTACCCCATCTCCTTCGCGGCCTTGACCAACTCCTTGCAGGCATATTTATCGTTATCGTACTGGTATTCATCCCCCCCAATGTGGAAATACGGCCCGTCGAAAAGCGGAATCCACTCGTCCAGCAAAGCCTTGATCCAAGACCTCACCTCCCGGCGGGAAATATCCAGCGTCCCGCCCTTGTTGTCCTGCGGATCCCCCGTTCCATATTTCCCCCCCATCGAAGGGCATTTAAAACCAAGATAGGGATTGTAGTCCGTAATGGCTTCTGCGTGGGCGGGGAGGTCTATTTCGGGAATCACCATAACGTGGTATTTCGCCGCATAGTCCTGGATTCTCCGAATGTCCTCCTTGCTGTACGATTGTTCTGCCGCCAATCCGGGAAACAAGTCGCTTTTTAGCCGGAATCCGTTCCACTCCGTAAAGTGCAGGTGGATAAAATTCATCTTCTGCCAAGCCAGCTTGCGGATCAGGGTTTCGATGTATTCCACCTCGAAATATCTACGCCCCAGATCAATCATGAATCCCCGCTCGGCATACTGGGGAAAATCGCGGACTTGTCCGTTCGGTATCTCCTTGTCCTGCATGAACAGCTGCAACAGCGACTGCATGGCATAAAAGGCACCCTTGGCGGAATTGGCTTTCACCTGCACTTGCCCGGCGATATCCATTTGGTAGCCTTCCTCGCCCAGAGCATCATCGTGTGCATCAAGGGAAAATACCAAATCCCCGTCCCGGGGCTCTCCTTCAAGAACCGCCAGCTCCATCCCGGAAAGCAGTTTCAACTCCTTTTTGAAAACCACCAGATCCCGCTCCAACACCTTATAGCTGGCGGCATCGGCCACAATTCGAGAGGTCGATGTTAATAACTTGAAGCTGCCTTCGCGAGCCTGCACCTCCCGGAATTGAGGAACCACATTGTATTGCCCGCGGGAAACCAAGGGCAGGAATAGATAGAAGATCGTTGCGAACAATACATGCTTCATTATGAACCTCATGGCTCTCTCCCTCACTTTATTTCCGAGACTTCAAATTCAATCAAAACCGCTGCATGGTCGCTTGGGAAAGCACGCTTTTCATGCGGGATTGAGTTGTCTTCATATTCACCTTCCTCGGGGATCACCGTCGCGGCAACGGGGACAAGCGCAAAACCACTCGCCGGATTTTTTACATAGAGTCTGTCGATTCGGTTTCGCGGCCGATTTTCGTACATCGGGCTCCAGGTGTTGCCGGGAACTTTTACAGGATCAGGGTACACCGCGCGGAAACAGTCAGAGAACCCTGCTTTCTCCATTTCCAAGCTTGAAGGAAGGGGGAGCGCCCGTCTGGACAACGGCATTGCCGCTTCGGTTTCCTCGGTCCAGTCCAGATGGGACGGGCAATTCCAGTCTCCGCCGACCAGTACAGGATACTTCGCGCTTAAATGCCCCTGTTCTTTTAGGTACCCGAGAATATCCTTGGTTTGAGCCTGCCGGGTTGCCTCGCGTTTCAATAAATCTTCATCTGAAATGTCAGGGTTTTCCTTTAGACCCCAATCGACGGTATGTCGGTAGTCGATCCAAGTCGAGTAGGCAACCACCTCGCGTCCTTCGCCCAGATCAAGCCGGGCACCGAGACCATAGTGGCTATGGTAGAAATAATCCTGAAGGATCGGGAAATGCGTCAGCACACACAAATGATGCTTCTTCTTGCCTCCCTGGTAATAGTTCCATCCTAGCTCCCCAGCCAACCAAGCACCGGCATGGGGGCGACCACCATCTATGTCGTAGGCTTCCTGCAGAAGGCAGATATCGGCTTTGGTTTTTCGAATCAACGCAAGGATCTTCTCCGGACCACCCTCGACATCGTTTCCGGCATGCAAGAGATTCCAACCAAGAACCTTAACTCTTTCCGGCTTCTCTGTCCCGCGCAAAGAGCCGACTTGATCTTGATCATCCACCTTCCCGCATATCGGTTCCCCTGCCTGTTGGACACCAGAGGAATCACGATCGGAACTCAGCGTGAATGTGGCAAAAACCGGGTAGTGATCGGAACTCTTCGACTCTCCTCGCTTATAGTTGCTGCAAGAATCAATGTTTCTATAAAAGAAATAATCAATGCGGTGTGTCCCTGGATCAGCACCCAAAATAGTATTATATAACTTGGTCTCTGCATATTTCCCGGTAGCGGATGCATAGGCATCCTTGAATCCCGCTTTTATGAATTTATTATATTTATCAGGGTGTTTCCCTCCATCAAAATTTAGATCGCCTCCCCAGACAATAGCATCCTCGGCCGGCACGGTTGCCTTCAGGTATTGCACGATTGCGTCCAGATCCGAATCGTTCAATCCATCGTAGATATGCCATGGATGGGTATTCCCAACCCAGAGGGGCTTGCCGTTCACCGACAGCTTCAACAGGGCAATCTGCCGGATCATGTCATGCCTTGGCTCCGGAAAATGCTTAACATACGGTCCGCCAATTTTTGGAAGGCGTGTAATGATTAACTGTGATTTTCCCCTGCGATAGTCCGTTGTTCCATCGCGAACCACCTCCTCATAAACAGTGTACTCATCCGGCAACATACTCCTAATAAAAGCAGTGGGATTTGCCCGTGCCCCTGTAAACTTAAAATCGGGGTGGTTGTTCACGTATGGGAACTCCTGCACGAAGGCAACATCCACCCCCTCCTCTTTGATACAGGAGACCAACTGATCTAGCGCGGAGTTTTCACCAAGGTTTGTCTTTTCGGCATTTACTCCATAATGAACATTATATGTCATCACCTTGACCGTATTGCTGTTTGCCAACGCCTTAGCGTTAAAACAGATGCCAATCAGTGCGGAAACGAAACTTGCTGCGATTTTAAATTTCATGGTCAACCTCTGGGTATTATACGGAGTTAACTTAATTCGTATTGAGTGAACCACGAAATACACGAATCACACGAAAATAGAATACCTGCATTTGATTGCTTTCGTGTATTTGGTGTATTGAATCGAGCCGATGGCTCTATTTGCTTCGCAAATTATTTATCGCTCCGCTTTCAGCGTGGTTATAATTACCGCTTCGCTGCCGCCGCTCCGCGTCAGCCTCACATTCGTGTCTATTCAGATTAATTTGATTTAATCGTCGATTTAGTCTTTGGATCAGGAAGACCAGATGGCGGGGTGAAAAATAAAATGCCACAGATGGAACTGTGGCATTCAACTTTACGGATCTCCCTCAAGAAGACTAGAGCATCAGCTTTCTGCGGATCCAGAGTATGCCTCCGCCCATCGTGGCAATCAGGCCAAGTGTTGCCGGCTCGGGAATGACGTCGTAGACTTGCAGGGTGTTGCTGCTTCCGCCGATGGCAAGCTGTTTGCCGTCGGGGGAAATAGCCATGGAGCTTCGATATATGTTGAAGCCCAGATCGGCGATCACAACGCTTGAATCCGCAAGATAGGTTCCATTGGTGGATACGGCGTTGGCCACATCGATGCGGAACATGTCCTCGACGCTGTTGGTGCCTTTGAGTGCGAACCAGAGGGAACCGTCATCCTGGTTGATGGCAATCGCATCGTCAAGATAGCTGTAGGATGCCGGATCGATTCCGTCGATATAGACGCGCTCCGCAGTGCCACTGCCATCCAGGCGGGTGACATAGACCCGGTCGGTTCCATCGCCCAGATCGTCCGAATTGATAACATTGTCGCGGGCGATGTAGAGCTTGCCGTCGACATTGCTGGAGTCGATCCGCAGACCACCGCTCTGCCTCGGATATTCAGTCCAGAGAACGTCGTAGTCGTTGGCGGTGGAGGTGCTGGTGGACTTCACGGCCAGAATGGCATTGGTCGGCCCGTCGTAGTAGGAGTCGTAGGCCAGCACATCGCTGCCCGCCGTGTAGCCACCGCCAAAACCGGTAGGAACCATGACGACGGAACGACCGTCGTTGTCGGAGCCGCTGCCATAGTGCCCGAGCATCCAGCTCGAAGTAGGCGTTCCGCTCGGATCCGTGATTTTATATACCCCGCCGCCGCTATCGGCGTTGATCATATAGGCCGTCCCTGAGGAGTCCACCGCAACATCGTGCGGGCTGTCGACGTCTGCGTCCGTTCCGCTGGGGGCGGAACCCAGCGCCAGTCGGCTGCTCACGGTTCCGGCGGTTAGATCGAACGAATAGAGTCCCCGCCGACTGTTCCAGCCCGTTTTGTTTGCCACGTAGACCCGGTCGTAGGTTCCGCCGGTCTGCTGGGTCGGATCGAACGCGAGCCCCCCGACATAGTTGGTTCCACCTCCGCCCCATCCGGTGGAAATCGTCTGCTGCAACCCCGACACATAGACTCCGTCGTAGGTTGCGGCCGAAGCTGCCGCGACCAAGGACATCGCAGCCATTGCTGTAATCACTCTTTTCATTGCCGTTCTCCTTTGTTCTTCTTCCGGGTGGCGCAGGCACCCGCCTGCTGGAAACCATCCAGAATTCAGGGTCAACGTAGCACGCTCCTATATGGCCGTCATTGCATATAAGCGTCTATTAGGTTTGGTTTTGCGACATCTAACTGAGGGGGCACTCCTCCCGAAACAGGCTGCGCCGCAAAAATCCGGATCGCCCTTCTTTACACCAAGGGGAATTATAGCAAAATTAATCTGGATAGAGCATTTCACGGATGAAGTGTTGTAGACGCGACGCCCTCGTCGCGTTCTTTGTTTCTGGGCAAGCGACGAGGATGTCGCTTCTACGAAAAGGTTAGTGCGGCATCACAACCGTGAACTGCTCTAGACACGAATGAGAGGCGGACGCGGAGCTGCGGTAGCGAAGCGGCAATTGTTTCACCCAGAGTCACGAAGCCACAGAGAATCATAGTAGCCAGAACCACCTTCTTTGTGGCTCTGCGTCTTGAGCGAACGAAGAGAGCGGGCATGAGTACGATACGGGTCAAGTTAATCCGATACCGGGGTATGCAGTTGAGTCTCGTGTCCCCTATATATTGTGCTTGCCTCACAACTTCCATGAGCCAATTGCTACATCTTGTCGTAACGAGACTCAACTGCATACCCCAGATCCGATATTGTTTATCGCTATGCTTTCGGGTGGTTCTTCACTGCAATTTTTAGGATTACCGGTTCCTCTCATTGGGCGGGGTCGTAGTTGAGCTTTACCTTGTAGTAGCCAACAGGTTGTCCGGAAATATCCACAGGAACGGTTGTCATGGAGCCGGTTCCTTCGATATCATTCGAAATTCGGTTCCATGTTTGATGTTCCAAATTGGTGGTTTCTTCGATGAAGTAGACCCGTCCCTCTTTGGAGTGCCATTGGATATTGATCTCCTCGGTTCCCGATGGGGCAAGCGATTCTTTGAGCAGGGAGGCCGGATCTTTGGGATCGGTTCCCGCCTTGAATTCATCTGCATCGCTCACCCCGTCATTGTCGTAATCCGTGGTGCTTCCGGCGGTGATCATGTCGCCGAAGGTATCGATTTCCCAGTCGTCGCCCATGCCGTCCTGATCGGTGTCGGCATAGAGCGAGGCAATGGCCGTGAAGTTTTCCGGGTCGGAAATCGTTTTCCAGGTGGCCCAGATCCAGTCGGCGGAGCGGGCGGTGGAGGAGATGCGCAGTTCATCCAGTTTCCCATCGATCGTTACATGTTCGTTGTCGTCCTTGTACAAACCGAGACGCAACCAGGAATCGATATAGTCGATATCCCCGCTTTGTGCAGTTGAAGAGGCCACCTGCTGGCCATTTTCATAAAGCCGCATGGTCGATCCGTCGTAGGTTCCCGCAATATAAACCCACTGGCTCGATTCCGGCAGCCCACCTTCCAGATAGGTGAGTCCATTGCCTCCTCCGGCGATGCCGAACATCCAGTGGTCGTCTTGGGTAACGGTTCCCAAGATCCAGCCGTGTTCATCGCTTCCGTTGTCCTGGAAAAACCCCGCGATTCCGCCCCAGTTGTGTATTTGGTTTAGATTCACCCAGCCCTCCGCAGCAATGCCCGATGTGGGAAGGTCGATGGATTCGGCGGATGTTTTGTCGCCGCCCGCCTGTCCGGCATCAAGGTATTCTGTCGAGGAAGTCACTTCCTGCCCGCCCAACAGAATGCCACTGGTTGCGGTGGCATTCATCGGAGTGGCTTTTCGATGGGCGGACGAAGAATCTTTCCGGTCCCCGGAAGTTTCGTCTAAGTGCCAGACCGCATAAAAGTCGCTATTCCACGTGAGGGCGGGATCGGCAGGGGCATTGGTTTCGGTGCTGTTTCCCCAGAGCATCCGAATAAATTGATTGGTGTCGTTTCCCAAGGTTGGAACCTTGACCCAGACATAGGAGGTTCCGCCGGGGTTCCAGCTCTCGATTTCGTGTGCGAGCAGGGTATCCCGCACGGGATTGGCAAACCGCAGATCCGAACCGTCCGCCGCGCAGTGGCTGTAGGAAAATCCGCCCTGTCCCTCGGCCAGGGTCACAAGCACCGGAAAGTTCGCGAGGGTTTCGCTCCGGGCGTAGCCGGGAAAGGTGATTTTTGCTTGGTAGGCATAGCGGGACGGATCGAGCGCGTCGTTATCGACGAGGGTCAATCCGACCGAATCAGAGCCTCCATTCATGAAGTTTTTGGCAACAAGCGTCACCCAGATGGACTCATCAGGTTCGTTGGGGTCGAGGTCGTTTATGGGGAAAACCTCAATCTGCGCAGTTTGCTCTCCTTCCTTCAGCGTAACGGTTCCCGGGAGATTTCCATAATCGACCCCCTCCGTTGCCGTTCCGGAAAGGGTGTATTGAACGTCAAGTTCCGCGCCCTCGGTGCCGGCGGGACGGGAAACGGTCAAGATAGCGGGAACGGGATGGGCCTCCGAAAGTTCTGTGGGGGATGCCGAGAGGGTCAGCGCCCCAGTGATGAAAGCTTCGGCGGTATCGGCAAGCACCCATGCAGAAGTTGTGCTGTTGCTCACCGCATAACGGTAATAATAGACCCGATCTGCCTGCAATCCAGAAACCGACTGCGCCAACGAACCACTTGGCTGCGACCCCAAGTCCACAACATGATCCCATCCGTCGGTGGTAAATCCGGGATCGCTTTCGCCCCAATATAGACGAATGGAATGGCTACCCAATGTTTCCGAAGAGACTTTTCCCCGAAGCGTTGCGCTGGAAGTCGAAATTCCTGTTGCCCCCCCCTCGTTCGATATTTTTGTATCCGATTCGAGGAAAGCAAATAGGCTTCCCTCGTCGGTACCCACAAAGAGCATTCCATCAGAAACAGCGAGTCCGGCGGCGCGTCCATCCACACCATGCTCCCAAAGTTTGGAACCATCGGTGGCGGAATAGGCCACCACTTTTTTATTTCCACCTGCAATCAGGGCATCGCCCGCCTTGATCAAGGCGTTCGGGGTGTCGCAATCGATCGTCCAAAGGGTGGAAGATCCGTTGCTGCCCTTGGCGATGAGCTGGGTATCGGTCAGCACATAAAGCACGGAACCGTCGGCCAGGATGTTGTTGGCCTTGGGATAGGTGGCCAAGAGTGTTGCGTTGGTGGACCAGCGCTTTACACCCATGTCGCCCCGGTTGTCGTAGTTGCAGATGAGTTCGCCATCCACGTTCACCAGCGCATAGGATCCGGCATCCGCCCGCGCGCCAAAGGTTCCTTCGTCGTGGCCGTCGGTTCGGCGGAAGATGCGCGGCGTGAGGCGACCCTGCATCAGGTAGATCAGATCGTCGGTCAGCATGATGGCACCCATGGGGGTGGTTCCGCCGTTTACCTTATAAACTTCACTCCCGGTGTCCGCATCGAGGGCGCAAAGATAGGTCGAATTCCAACTGGTCAACGAAGAGGCGAAATAAACCTTTCCATCCATAATAGATACCCCCGTACGAACCGGCCATTCCGGAATCATGCTTCCATTGTTTCCTATCAACCTGAAATCGGATGGAGGAATCGGTGCATACTTCCAATCAAGTGTTCCATTGGCGCTGTCCACACAATAAACAGAGCCGTCGTCCGAGCCAAAATAGACGGTGCCATTTGTGTATGCAGGCGGGAAGCGGACGGGGCCATCGGTCACAAAGACCCACTCCTGCTCCCCGGTTTTTCGGTTGAGTGCATAGGCCGACTCGGTGATGGCCGAGCCCAGGAAAACCTGGTCGCCGACAACGGTGACGAACGGGGCGTCATCAAAATTTCGCAATGCGTCCAACGGGTCGTCGTCGCGATATGAGTCCCACGGGGCAGGGCCGGCCCAAGCGGTGCGCTGCGGAGCGGGGGTAGTGCGCTGCCAAACCAGTGCCAAACGGGAATAGTCCAGCGAATCCCCCGATACGCCGCTACGGCGGTTGTCGTGCATGTAGGTTGGCCAGTCCTCTGCCACTGCAGAAAAAACCGAAAAAACGATCACGCCCATAACTATTTTTTTTATCGAAAAAGTTTTCATGCTACTCCTTACCTGAGAATCCCAAAGATGTGTTGATCCAACCGTTGCAACTGCATCCGCCGCCACCTTCCGGCATCAGGAACATTCCGCCTGCCGCCGAAAAATTGAGCCAGCAACTCGGTCGCAAATAGTCCCATTCGGTCAGCACGCCGGTGCTCAAATCTTGAATGGCCATTTTCCGGTCGGTACCCCGGTAGATGAGCGCATGGGTCGATGCCGCATAGGTGGGACAGCCCGAACGCAGGTTCCCCATGTTTGAATTCAGTACCGTTCCGTCCGAGAGTTGGAAAAGTTTAGGAATGAGAAAAACCTTGTCGCCGATCACGACCGGCCGCTGGAGGTGGCCGCTGTGGTTATCGGAGAACCAGGCTTGCCCTGTGACCTGCCAGTCAGTACTTCCGTTGCTTGCATCGTACACATACAGGTTGTAGTCCGTTTTTGAGGTTGAAAGCACCACCTTGTCGTCGGCTGGCGCATACATCATAGAGACCACGGCAATTCCTGGAACGGGGGATACAGGTTGATCCCAAAGAACGCTGCCTGTATCCGAGTCGAGCGCCACCAGATAGAGATTTGTCCAGAGCTCTGGCCCATAGCGCCCTCCGCCAAGCGCAACGTTGTCCGCATTCCGGCTTTCGAGGAAGTAGACCCGGTTGCTACCCATGCAGAGGGTGGTTTCGATAATCACCCCGTTGGTATATCCCCACGCGGGGTCGCCCGTATCGGCATCCAGTGCGAAGAGCGACTTGCTGCAAACCTTGTCGGCCAAAGAGCCATCCTTGTTATCGTACCAGTAGGCCGGCCCCATGAACTCGAGATAATGCGCCCGCTCTGGAACCACGCTTCCAATCAGCAGATCTTTGTATCGGAAGAGTGCGCCCCACTCCTGGCCGCTTTCCGGAATCGCGTAGCGGCGGAGCAGGTCGCCGTTCCTTCCGTCCAGTTTCCAGCACTCGTTCTTGATCGCCAGATAGACGCCCTCGTCGTCCGCGCACATGTTGCTGGTGTCGCGCGGAATATTCACGCGCCGCAACGCGGGGATTTCGAGCGACCAGAGCATTGCGCCGTTGTAGGAATCCATGGCCATGACACGGTTGTATCCCTGGTGGTAGAGCCGCCCGTTGGCCGACACGGGCGAGGGCATGCGGGGGTTGCGGTCGATCCCCGAGTCGGAACCGGGGCGCCCCAGCCACTGGAGCTGCAGATCGGTTGTTGCCGTTGCGCCGCTCATGCCGTCGCCGGCGCAGGCGTTGTTGGCCGGCGATCCATACTCGTGTGTCCACCAACCCACATAGTCCAATGCGCCTCGTTCATAATCGCCCCAGATTCCGTTCGGGTCGTTCGATGCAACAACCGACATCCCGCCATTGGAAAACCAATCCTGGATCGTCGAAGAGCTGATTCCCGAGTTCGCCCCCATGAAAATATGTCCGCCTTGCGGACGCACGATACGCAACGCCTCCGCCGCCAAACCCGCCAGCGTTCCGTCGGAGATTGCACGACCGCAGACGACCAGGTTAAAGAAATCCTTGGTGTAGGGTAGGGCGGTGAGGTCGGCCTCGTGGCGCACCTTCACCCGCGTGCCGTACAATCCGCAGTCGAGTAGCTTTTGCCGGACCGACGCGACGGTGGCCGCATTGTCGTCCACGCCGATTACAGTCAGGTGGCTCTGCCTTGCCAACTCGAAGAGCAGGCGGCCGTCGCCGATGCCGTAGACCAGAACATAGCCCTTGTCGATTCCCGTGGCCTCCAAAATGTGCTGCGCGGACTCGGAATAATTCGTTGTCAAACTATCGGACACCCATGGCGACACCGCCCCGGAGGCGTCCATCGGGGAAAAGTTGATCGCGTTGTCGAACCAATAGATCGGGGAAAAGACCTCGCTCCCCCCATCGGAGCAGCCAATGCGATACCAGTATTTGGTGCGCCACTGCAACTTGGACAAAACCACACCGTGTTCTGTTGCGACCGTTGGAATGGTTGCCCGCTTCCCGAGCGACTTTGTGGTTCCATATTCAACAATCGCGTCCGTGGCCGCGGCGCTCTCCCACTTTACTGCGGCGGAGTGGGAATCCAAAAATTGGACGCGCGGAACCTCGGTAGAGATATCAGCCTCACCGAGGGTCTGCACACTACCTAGTTCGGCGATTTCCTCTGCGGACAAACTACGGTTAAAAATAGCCACCCGCGCCACATCAATGGCGTTGTCCTCGCCGTTGTTGTCGGCAAACAGCAGGATGTTCCCGCCCCTCGCGGCCGGATAGAGCGCGAAGCGCCCGTCCAGGGATTGTTTGGTTCCGGTTAGGATGCGGTTGCCGTCCACATAGATGTCGGCATGGTTGGTTTCGGATGTCCCCAGGCTCATGGAGACGACCACCCGGTACCAGATGTCTGGGTGCGCCGTCCAGTCGGAGTAGCCGATGGCACCCACCCCCACCTTGCCGCCGTTGCGGATGAATATGTCCGCATCGTTGGCCGTGGGCGACTGCGAAACTTGGAAGAGTGCGTGCCAAACCGCCAGCGATGGAATCCGCACATCCATCAGGATGGTGTAGTCGTTCACCCAGTCGCTGCTCCCGCCGTTGGGCGCCATGTTGTGCGTGCAGTCAAAGTAGCTCTCGGGGCAGATTTCGATGGCACCGTCCTCCGGCAAAGGGCCTGGAACCACCTGTTGTGTGCCGATTAGTTCCAGATCCACTCCCGTTTCGGCGTGGAGCAGATCGTTCGTGTTGTCGAACTCCCAGGCACCCGCCAATCCGCTGGGATAGGCCAATCCCGCAAAAGCGGAACCCGCCGCCAGCAACATGGTAAAAATCAGTTTTTCCATCTTATTCTCCTGTCTTTGGTTTATTCGCTTCCTCACACCGGGGCGACTGTGCTTTTCTATCCGCGCATGTCAAGTTGCAAGCACTCAAGTCAATGTCTTCAACCGCCCTCATTCTAATTGCCCTATCTGCCTTTATGCACGCAGGCTGGAATCTGCTGTGCAAGAAAAAGCATCCAACGACCGGTTTTTTTCTGATGGCCAGCCTTGCGGGAACCGTGGTTTTGGTTCCTGCCCTAATCCCATCCTTTGATCTTCTCCAGAAAATTCCATTGCTTGTTTGGAGTCTCCTTGCCGTTACAGGATTTTTCCTTGCGCTAAATTATGCCGCCATTGGCAGCGCCTACCGCTCGGGCGATATCTCGGTGGCCTACCCGCTGGCTCGTTCCGTCCCGCTTCTGCTGGTTCCAATGGTTGGATTCCTCCTAGGGCGGGGGAATCAAATCTCCACCCAATGCGTCGCGGGAATGCTACTGGTTGCCGGCGGCTGTTTTTTTATTCCCCTCCACCATTTCCGCGATTTCCATTTCCGTAGTTTCATGAATCTCACCTGTGCGTTTGCGCTACTTGCCGCCGTCGGGACAACGGGCTATTCCATGGTCGACGACGAAGCCCTCCGCCTTCTTCGATCCCGGTTTTCCGCCCACGCCGGCACGCTTGAAACCACCCTTCTCTACGCCCTCCTCGAAAATATCGCCGCCACGCTTTGGCTCGTTCTTTTTGTATTTTTCCAGTCCCCGGAAAGGCTGGGGTTTCGTGCCACCTTCAAAAACCAGTGGCGCTCCGCCTTTTTCGCCGGAACAATTATTTCGCTCACCTACCTTGTTGTCTTGGTCGCGATGGCCTTTGCCAAAGACATCAGCTACATCGTCGGTTTCCGCCAGCTGAGCATCCCGATCGGTGCCCTAGCCGGCATACTTGTCCTGAAGGAAAAACTCCATCCTCCCAAACTCGTCGGCGTTATTATCCTTTTCGTGGGTCTGTTGCTCATTGCCCGCGGATAGTTCATTTCTTGTCCACATCCCGATAGTTGACCCCGGCCGCGTCGAAACGCCGCTGCTGCGTCTCCACGCGCCGGACAAAACCGGAATACTCCTTTTCCCTGTTTGCCGGAGACCAGCCCACTTCGCTCAACGCCAGCGCGCGGGGAAACTCCATATATTCCACCTCCTCCAGGTTGTGGATGAACTCCGTCCAGATCTGCCCCTGCACCCCCAGTATGTGCCCCTTTCCCTCACCCTTCAGCTCGGGAATCCACGGATCGGCGCGATACACCTTTTCCAGGGGCAGGAAATTGCCGATGGCCTCGGGCTCCCCGGCCCGGTTCCGGCTCTGGTAGTAGTCGAAGTAGAAATAGGGGTTGGCGGCATTCACCAGGTCATGCCCCTCGCGAACCATCTCCCCGGGAATTTCCCGGAATCCATCCGCCGGGCGACCGTGCCACCACATGACCACGGTGCTCCTTGGAAAATCGCCGTTCACGATCCCCTCCCAGTCCCAGACCACCATCCGGCGGTGGCGCGAAACCAGGAAGTCGTCGATCTGGTGCATGAACCAGCCCTGCATCTGTCCCATGTCCCGGAGGTTCCGCTGTTTGAGCAGCTCGTGCATCCGGGGGTTCGCCTCCCACTCCTCCGTATTCACCTCGTCGCCGCCCACATGGATAAACTCCGACGGGAAAAGCTCCAACACCTCCGAGAGCACATCCTTGCAAAAGGCGACCGTCGAATCCTCCACATTCAGCACGCATCCCCAGTCCTTCCCCGGCTCCACCCCGGGCGCGTTGGTGCAGCCCAGTCCGGGATAGGCGGCGATGGCCGCCTGCATGTGGCCGGGCATGTCGATTTCCGGAACCACCCGGATGTGCCGGGCCGCCGCGTACGCCACCACCTCCCGGATATCCGCCTGCGTGTAGAACCCGTCGTGCGGCCTGTTGTCGTAGGTCCGGGGCTTCCGCTTCTTCCCCCGGCTCTTTTCCAGCAGCGCCTTCTCGCGAAACGCCCCCACCTCGGTCAGCTTCGGGTATTTTTTGATTTCGATGCGCCACTCCTGGTCATCCGTCAGGTGCCAGTGGAACGTGTTGAGCTTAAGGGTCGACATAATGTCGACAAAGCGCATCACATCCTCCTTCGGCATGAAGTGGCGGCTGGCATCGAGCATCAGGCCGCGCCATCCAAACCTTGGAAAATCACGAATTTCAACCTTTGGAATAGTCCACTCT
>WFRA01000098.1 GCA_015486775.1 Kiritimatiellales bacterium
AAGCGACGCATAATTTCCGAAGGAAATAGTGCTGAAAGCACGGTTCATCGCACTAATCTATAAAAACTTACTTTCCAACTCTCTTCCCCATTCGCGCGATTAGCGATCCAGAACTCTTCCATCTGTGTTCGGAAATGCTGTGTAAACGTGATCGAATTTGGTAAGCAAGGCACCAATCTTGTGCTTCCTGCACCTCTTTGTGGCTAAACCATTTTGGGGAGGGTTTCGCTGTCCGCCAGATCTACGCCATCGAATGGCTAAGTTCCGGCGGTACTTTGGCGCAAAATCCAGCTTCGTATGGTTCGCGGTTCAAAAAATCGGAATTTCCTGCCATCCAACCATCCACTATTCCATGCTCAATCGTCGAAGGGGTTCGATATTTTAATATTCTGCTCATCACTTCCCCGCTTTGATAGCTGGTTTTGTTGCAGTAGGTAAGGTCGATCCGATCGCTATCACAAAAAATCAAAAAGGGATCAGGAGGGGATATCGGTTCGTTGTCTTGTTTTTTCTGTGCGGGGGGCGTTCCTGTGGAATGGATCGAGCATTTCACGAATGAAAGTCGTAGAAGCGACGCCCTCGTCGCTTTCTTTTGCTGGGAAAGGAGATAAGCGACGGGGGCGTCACTGCTACGAAAAACGCATCTGCAGGATACAACATTTCCAACCATTGGATTTTTTGTGCACCTTGTGCCTTTTCGCGGCCACATTCCCGTTGGCCAGGCGTTCCCGGGCGGGCTTCGCAGGAAGGTAGGGCAATCCGTCCCGGTTGCCCAAGCAGGCGAGCGGCGGTGTGCCGAGCCGGGGCTCGCGTTCCCGTTCCTGTGGGTAGACATTGCCATTTCCGATCAGGGCATTGTTGTCGCAAGCTCCAGCCTCGGTGAACCATTTTCGCTTCACTCTATTAAACCGTTCATTTCATTCACTATTTCACTGCGTGAAATTATCTACGCTGTGCTTCGGCCTGCGGAAATTATCAATCGCGTTGCTTTTGGCGCGTGTAGTATTTTCCAGTGACTGAAAGTTCCAACCATGCAGAAAGGCAGCGAATCCGCACAGCCATCCAACCATCTACTATTCCATGCTCAATTGGTAGGATTGCGGATCACAACCGTAGCCTTGCGGATCGGATCATTGGATAAAAAGAGGAATGGATTTTTGGAGGAAAACCTCGTCGGCTGGGGATGCCTTGATTTTCCCTGCGTCGAAGGCATCGATGCGGGATTCGATCTCGGTCGCCCACGCTTCGTCTGTTTTTGAATTCGGCGAGGGGTCGAAGCTGACAAAGAGACGTTCGATCAGTTCCGCGCGGTCAACCGGCGGCAATTCCAGTGCGGTTTCCATGATTTTTTCTGCCACAGCGGTCATTGTGTTTCTCCTTGGAGTTCGGGTGGAAGGTAGCACAGGGCAGGGGGAGGGGAAACCGAAAAGAAAAACCACAAGGCCGGATCCGCAATACCGATTGCGCTTGGATGGACAGCAGGCGTATGCGTAGGTTGACGCGAACGAGCCGACAGGCAACCTCTGCGTCGACTCTCCTGTGCGGCTCAAGACGAGGCGGAGCCTCATCCTACGACCGATTGCACTTGCGTGCGAAGCAGGGAAGGTTCGTCTGGAGGGTGATCTTTCTCCATTACTCCTTTTATCCAATGATCCAACCAACAGGGGAGCCGCAAGGCTTGATTTCCCGCTACCGGAGAATGGCGACGACGAGCCAGCGCACCGCCCCCACGGCGAAGTAGAGGAAGAGCGGGCTGAGATCGATGAGGGTTCCGCCGATGCGCGGGGCGACCAGCCAGCGGCGAATGGGCACCAGTGCGGGTTCGTAGAGCGCGGCGAGCCGGAGGCGGAGCGCATGGGCGGCCGGGTGCGCAATCCATGCGCAGAGGACATAGGCCAGCAGCCCCAGCTCGTAGAGGTTGAGCACCAGATTCACCAAACCCAAAAGCATTGTCCAACCTCTCTATTATGCCTTTTTCCTGGCCAGCCCTTTCAGCTGCTCGTAGAGCCGCTTCTCCTCGGGCGAAAGGGTTTTCGGCACGGCGATTCGGACAACGGCATAGAGGTCGCCCCGCCCGCCGCCGGGCTTTTTCAGCCCCTTGCCGCGTAGCCGGAATTTCCTGCCCGAGGGCGTGCCGGGCGGGATCCGTAGCGAGGCTCTTCCGTCGATGAGCCGCAACCGGGCCGTCGTGCCCAGCACGGCCTCGGGCGGAGAGACGGGTACCTCCATTTCGAGGTCGGAACCGAGCACCTTGAACCGGGGGTGTGGCGCAATGTGGATGTGGATGAGCAGGTCGCCGTTGCGGCCCTGGTTGCGCAGGCGGAGTTTCGCGCCGTCGCGGGTGCCGGGCGGAATGTTCAGGTCGATGGTCTTCGAGGTTCCGTCTGCCGACTGGAGTTTGATGCGCTTTTTCCCGCCGAGGAACGCATCCTCCAGCGAGATGGTCAGGCTGGTTTCGTCGTGGGTCTTCCGCTGCGGGCGGGCACCGAAACCTTCCATGGATTGGAAGCCGCCGCCCCCGCCCATCGAGGTGCCGAAGATCGACTCGAAAAAGTCGCTGAAGCCCCCGCCTCCGGAAAAGCCGAAGCCCTGGCCTGCGCCGCCGTTCCCGCCAAATTCGAAATGGACGTTTTCCCAGCCGGGCGGCGGCGTGAAATCCTGACCCTGCTTCCAGTTGGCGCCGAGCTGGTCGTAGCGCTTGCGCTTTTCGGGGTCGCCGAGCACCTCGTAGGCCTCGGAGATTTCCTGGAAGCGCTCCTGCGCGGCCGGTGCCTTGTTCACGTCGGGGTGGTATTCCCGGGCGAGCTTGCGGTAGGCCTTTTTCACGGCCGCATCGTTGGCATCGCGGGCGACGCCGAGCACCTCGTAGTAGTCTTTGTATTGAACACTCACATTCCACCTGCCCAGCCATGGGGGGCTCCGGCTTCCAACGATTGGAAGCCGGAGTTTCCGCACCTAGTCCACACTCACCGGAATCCGTTTCCGATCCGCCTTGGCCCGCTCCGTCTTGGGGAGGGTCAGCGTCAGCACGCCCCGCTTGAACCGAGCCTCGACCTTTTCCTTGTCAACCTCCGCGGGGAGCGGAATCGTCCGGCCATAGCTGCCGTAGCTCATCTCGGAAACATGGTAGTTGCGTTTCCGGGTCTCCTTCTCCCGCTTCCGCTCGCCCCGGATGGTCAGCATGCCGTCTTCGAGCGCCACCTCGATATCCTTCTCGTCCATGCCGGGCAGCTCGGCCCGCACGCGGATCTCGTCGTCGGTCTCGGAAACCTCGAACCCGCCGTCCCGATCCGGCCGCCGGCCGGGGCGGCCAAACCCGAGATAGGTGTCGAAAAGCTCATCGACCTCCCGGCGGAGTAGGCCGAAGGGGTTTTCGTCCTTCTCCGCCCGCCTTTTCCAAGGCATCCATTTTTCTTTCATGAAAATCACCTCCTTTCTCCGCTATGCTAGCCTCCGGTTGTGATTTCGATCTTGCGCGGCTTGGCCTGCTCGGCCTTCGGGAGTTCGATGTCCAGCACACCGTTGTGCAGCCGGGCGCGGATTTTTTCGCGGTCGACCTGCTGGGGGATGCTGAACCTCCGGCGGAAGACGCCGGTTTCGTATTCGCCCATCAGCAGATCCACCCCTTCCGGGCTTGCAGCGGCCTGCGTCCCGCTGATTTCGAGCTCCGCGTTGTCCAGCCGGATGTCGATCCGATCCTGCGCCACGCCGGGCATGTCGCAACGGACCAGGATGGCATCGTCCTTCTCGTAGATGTCGGTCGCCGGCACGAACACCTTCGCATCGCGCGTGGGTTCGGCTTTGTCCGATCCGGCTTTTTCCAGATTCTTTTCCTTGTTTTCCTTCATCTCCACCACCTCCTTATGACGCTTTGATTTCGATCCGCTTGGGTTTGGTCGCTTCCTGACGCGGCAGGACGATGCTCAGCACGCCGTCCTCGTATTTGGCGGAAACCTTGTCGTTCTCCACCGCAAAAGGCAGGCGCACCGTGCGCACAAACGATCCAACCCCGCGCTCGTTGCGATGGCAAACCGCATCTTCCGCCGGCTTGTCGCTCTTGCGCTCGCCCTTGATGGTGAGCTGATTGTTCACCACGTTGAGGTCGATATCCTCGATCTGGAGACCCGGCAGCTCGGCATTGACCACCACCTGGTCGGAATTGCCCCACACGTTGAGGGCGGGGAAGCGGGAGATCGAAGTCCCGCCATCGTATCCGTCGAACAGACGGTTCATCTCCCTTTGCAGCGAACGGAGTTCGCCGAAGGGGCTCCATGTTCCTGTATCTGTCCAATACATGGTATGTACTCCTTGTTGCTTCCGCCCTGCGCCCATCGCAGGGAGGTGCCTTACGGCTTCGGTTGCCCTTAATCAAAAAGTATGCCATCTCGGTAAATCCCCATTTCCCCTTTGTTTGCAGCTTTTTGTGAATATTGACGAGAAGCCTGTGCGGGAAAATATTTCACAGCATCTTGCGCCTGTGCGACATTTTTTCACACCCGTGGATGGAGAGGCAGAGGGCGCTTCGCTCCGAAACCAATAAAGCACTCGGGGAATCCGCGTGCATCGGGAGCGACAGAGCCGCAGGCGGGGCGGGGAAGCCGCCTCGGTCAGCTCCGGTTTTGCAGCGGATATTTGACGCCGAGGAGTTTCGAGACGGCCTTGTTGAACGTCTTGCGCTCTTCGCGGATAACCTGCCGCACGGCCTGAGTGCGGAACTTGAAATAGTCCCAGTCGAGCCCCATCGGCGCGCCGAGGTGGGTCTTGAGCCGGATGGCTTCGGCGGGGTCGATGCTTTCCATCTCCTGGAGGTTTTCCTTCACGTGGTGATAGGCGTCGCGGAAGGGCATCCCTTCGCCCACAAGCTCCAGGGCGCGGTCGGTGGCGAAGACATCGGGCGAGAAGCCGTCGATTAGTTTTTGGCGGTTGACCTGGGTGGCCTTGACCATTGGCGCAAGGATGCGCAGGCAGGCGCGGGTGGTGGCAATCCCTTCCATGAAGAGCTCCTTGGCCTCCTGGAGGTCGCGGTTGTATCCGGTCGGCGAGCCCTTGACTAGGTCGTAGATGCCGAGCTCGGCGGCCTTGACGCGCGAGGCTTTGGCGCGGACGAGTTCGCAGACGTCCGGGTTCTGCTTCTGCGGCATGATGGAGCTGCCGGTGCAGAACTCGGCGGGGAGCTGGAAATAGTCGAACTCCGGCATGGTGAAGAGCATGAAGTCCTGCGCGAGGCGCGAGAGGGTCAGCATCGCCTGCGCCATGGCGCCGAGGACGATCGATTCCATTTTGCCGCGCCCGTTGTTGGCGTAGAGTACGTTGTGGGTGGGATAGGCAAAGCCGAGCAGATCGGAGACAAGCTGGCGGTCGATCGGTAGTGGCACGCCGTAGGAGGCGGCGGAGCCGAGCGGGCACTGGTCGTTCATTTCGTAGGCGTTGAGCAGACCGACGCAATCGTCGAGCAGGCTTTCCGCGTGGGCGGTTGCCCAGAGGCCGACGGATGATGGCATCCCCGGCTGCATGTGCGTGCGTCCAACCATTGGAACCTTCTCGTGCTTCTTCCCGAAGGCCGCCAGCGCCGCCGCCAGCTCGGCGGCCTCTTCCAAGGTGTGGAGAATCTGCTCCTTGGCGTAGAGGCGCAGGTCGACGGCCACCTGGTCGTTGCGGCTACGGCAGGTATGGATTTTTTTGCCAAGGTCGCCCAGCTTTTTGGTGAGCGCGCGCTCGACGGCCAGGTGTACATCTTGGTCGGCCAGCTTGATGTTGAATTTGCCCTGCCGGGCAAGGTTGATGATTTCGACGAGCCCTTCGACCACCTGCTGCCGCTCGGTGGCGGTGATGAGCGCGGGCTTCACCGGCATTTTCGAGAGCATCGCGACGTGCGCGGCGGTGCCGATGCAGTCGACCTCGACGAGCGCCTGGTCGAGCTCCACATCGCGCCCGGCGGTGAAGGCGAGTGTTTCGGTGTTGATGGTTCCCACGGTGGTTTTTTTCTTTGCCATGTTCCTGCCTCGGTAGATTGATCGTTGGTTCATACCTTCATTTGTCCCTCCGTTCCAGAGTTAATCCGAAAAATGGAGCCGGGGAAGCGGCCGGGTGCGAAGGTGTCCTGATGAAATGTGGGACTTCCCTTGCTCATGTTGTCCCCCTCCCTTCAACAGCTCTGGGTAGGCAATTTGAGTTGAAAGGTTCAAACTATTATGTTTTTTTGATATCCATCAGTGCATCGATGCCTCCGGTAGTGGCGGGCGATATAACAACAAGGGATTTGAAGATGAAGAAAACAAGGGTTGTAAAATGGATTTTGGTTTTGGCTTTGGGCGGAGCGGCGCAGGCGAGGTCCATTTATGTGGATAAGGGGTCGATGAATCCAACGTCACCCTACACCAATGGAACGACAGCGGCGCATACGATCCAGGTGGCACTGGATGTTGCGGAGGATGGAGACGAGGTGCGGCTGAAAGCCGACACCTACACGCCCTCCGCCGAGCTGGTGATTACCAACGCCATTTATCTGCGAGGTCCACTACTTGATCTGGAGCATGCGAAATATACCGTGATCAGTGGCGAAGGAAACCACCGCGTCTTGAACTTAGGCACCAATGCCTGCCAAGTGGTGGGTTTAACGATCAAAAATGGAAACGGTAGCGATGGCGGCGGAATCTACTGTGCAAATAACACCCCCCTCGTTTGGAATTGTGTGATCGATCAAAACTCCGGGGGATCGGGCGGCGGAATGTATCGCGGAACAGCCAACGGCTGTATTTTCACCAACAACTCCGGTTATTACGGCGGGGCCACTCGCGATACGGTTTTGGAATATTCTACGGTGGTCGACAACAAGGCCAATAATTGCGGAGGCGTCTACGGGGGCGCGGCATATAAGTGCAAGATTTTAAACAACCACGGCACCTATGCTGCGGGTGGCGTTTATAATAGTTCCATTACCAACTGCACGGTAATTGGAAATGTCTCCCCCTCGACCGGCGGCGGAATGTCTGGTGGCTCGGCGATTGGATCGGTCATTGCAGGAAACCACGCGGGAACCGAGGGGGGCGGAAGTTATAACTCCACGCTAATCCACTGCACGGTCACGGGAAACTCGGCGTTTACAAAGGGCGGCGGGGTGAATCGGGGAACCGTAAAAAATTCCATTGTCTGGAACAATACGGCCAGCGAAGGGAATAATATTCTCTATTCACAAGTTTATGCCTCTTGCTCACCTGACCTTACAGCAGGGGAGAACGGCAACATTACTGACGACCCCCAACTGGTTTCCATCTCGCATCTTGGAACGGGCTCGCCTTGCATGAATGCGGGCGATGCCGCCTATTCGGTGGGCTGGGACATCGATGGGCAGAGTTGGGACACCCCGCCATCGATGGGATGCGATGAGCGGTACGCAACTGTCACTGGAGACATGACTCCCTTCAACAATCTGCCCGAGCGTATTGTTACGGGGCAGGAAATTCATTTCCAGGCCTGGGTTGACGGAGCAACCACCATGACGACGCTCGATTTTGGTGACGGAACCACCCTGACCAACTTTACAGAAACCACGCTCACGCACACTTGGACGAACGGAAACTACAATGTCATCCTAACCGGTTTTAATAGTGAAGCTCCGTATCGAACCTCCATCACCAATGTGGTCTACGCACGCACCGACGGCATAACCACGATCTATGTTTCCGACGCAACTGGAAACGACAGCAACGACGGACAGAGCTGGGCGACTGCCAAGAAAACCATTCAGGCCGGTGCGAATGTGCAGGATTTTGTCGGCGGGCTGGTGCTGGTTTCCAACGGAACCTATTCCATCACCGCCGAACTATTTGTAGACAAACCGATCCGTATCCAAGGATTGGATGGCGCGGGAAACAGCATCGTGAAAGGCAACAACAATCAACGCTGCTTCAACCTGCAAAACAGTTTCTGCATCCTGAAAGATTTAACGATCCGCGACGGCGGTGGATATGCCCAAGGCACCTCGGGTGGCGGCGCCATCTACTGCAGCGGCCCCAACCCATTGGTAGACGGCTGCATCATCACCCAAAACAATACGTCCAACGGAGGCGGCGCGATGTGGCGCGGAACGGCCACCAACAGCACCTTTATTGCAAATACCGGCGGCAACGGTCCGGCGGGCATGCAGGCGGGCATCGCGATCGACTGTCTCTTTGAACATAATGTGAGTGGCAATGGTGCCGGGGGAATCCAGGAAAGCATCGCCACTCGTTGCATATTCAAAGAAAATGAGGGAACCGTCGGTGGTGGCGCACGGGACAGTCAGCTATCTGATTGCCAGCTTCTCTTCAATACATCCGACAACAATGGTGGAGGAATGTATGGTGGCACGGCGGGAAACTGTGTTTTCCGTGGCAACAAGTCACCTCAAAGCGGGGGAGGAACCTACAGCACCATCGCAACCCACTGCACCTATACCGCCAACACCGCAGCTCAGGCCGGTGGAGGAAGCTCCGGCGGAACGCTCGACCACTGCATTCTCTGGTACAACAGCACCATGAATGGAGCCGAAAATGTTTCCGGCGGAAGCGTGAGCTATTCCTGCGCGCCGGAGCTGGAGCATGGATCGGACGGCAACATCACCAACAACCCGCAACTGGTTTCCGCCTCTCACATTTCACCGGACTCCCCCTGTGCAGGCTCCGGAACAATCCCGCGCGACACCTTCGACATCGATGGCGAAAATTGGCGCTCTGCTCCGGCGATGGGTTGTGATGAGCCGCGAATCCCCTATTCCACCGCCAATGTTTCTATCACCATTGACGGCCCCACCGACATTCCGGCTGGATACAAGGCCTTCTTCAGCGTCGATATCCAAGGCGCGTTCCACCACGACTACGTTGAGTTTGGCGATGGGCAGACTGCTATCAACACCGCGATTGTCCCTATTTATCACACGTGGATCACGCCCGGAACCTATGACATGGTGATTTCAACCTACGACCAAAACAACCAGCTTTTGGTTGCTGTCACCAACACCATCACGGTTCGCGCATCCGACTTCAATGCAATCTATGTAGCCACCAACGGCAACGATTCCGCCGACGGGCGGAGCTGGGCGAACGCTAAACAGACCATTCAGGCCGGCATTGATGCGCAGGAATTCCCGGGTGGGCAGGTTGTGGTTTCCAATGGAGTTTATACGCTCACAGAAACCGTAAAAATCGATAAAGGCATTCAACTCATTGGCCTTAATGGCGCAACCAACACCATCATTGATGCAGTCAACTTATACGGATTGAACTACCAGCACTCGCGCGGCATGGAGATCGGCGATGTCCATTGCACGGTGGATGGCTTTACCCTTCAAAATGCCAACTTTTCCTGGACGGGAGGTGGCATCTTCTGCGACTACACCACCGCCCCCATCATTTCCAACTGTTGGATCATTGACAACAAATCCGGCACTGCGGGCGGTGCCTATGGTGGCACCTTTATTGACTGCACCTTCTCCAACAACACCGCCTCGGCCGGTGCTGCCGGAGGACTCCACTCCGGCAAGGCCATCCGTTGCTCCTTTACCGGAAATTATTCCCGCGACGGGGGCGGCGGCATGTATGCCGGAATCGCGACCGATTGCACCTTCTCCAAAAATGAATCCAATGGTTCGGGTGCGGGCATGTATAAAGGCGAGGCCAACGACTGCATCTTCATTGAAAACGAATCCTATTATGGGGGTGGGGGCATGGCCGATGGCATCGCCAACGATTGCACCTTTATTAAAAACCAGACCGAATTTTCCGGTGGTGGCATGAGTGGTGGGACGGCGAATCGTTGTGCCTTCATCCAAAACCGATCCATCAATTACACAGGCGGCGGAATGAATAGCGGAACGGCCAACAGTTGCTACTTTACAGGGAACCGCGCCAATACTGACGGCGGTGCCACGAGCTACACCACCCTGAACAACTGCACCGTCACCGGAAATTCGGCCGGCACAAAAGCGGGCGGGTGCTATTCCGGATATGCAAACAATTCCATTGTCTGGAACAACACCGCCGAAGAGAGCGATAACGATCTCTTTTCCGCCAATCCAAAATTCACCTGCTCGCCCGATGCGCCGCACGGCACCGACGGCTGCATCACCAACAATCCCCAGCTGGTTTCAGCTTCGCATATTGCCTCCACCTCCCCCTGCATCGGCGTGGGAAGAGCCGAGTATGCCACCGAAACGGACATCGACGGCGAAGCATGGAACAACCCGCCCGCTATGGGATGCGACGAAATCGGCGCGACCCTCTCCGGCCCCATCGAAATGGCCTTTTATGGCCCGTCCCCCATTCGTAGCTCCACGGCAGGCGACTACATCGCGATCTTCGACGGGCAGCTCTCGAAAACCATTGTCGACTTTGGCCACGGCACGCCGCTCACCAACGCCATCGGCACCCTGAACCATCGATGGCCGGGTCCTGCCGCGCAAAACTACGATGTGGTTCTCACCGCCTTCAACGACGACTATCCGCTCGGAACCTCCTTCACCCAGACGGTGGAAGTGGTGGATAGCACCGCCGACCTCCACGTCCGCTACGATGGTTATGACGGCAACGACGGACTTAGCTGGACCAATGCCAAGCAGACGATTCAGGCGGCGATCGACGCGCAAAACACCTATAACGGGAAAATCTTGGTTGATGGATCGCTCTATCTCATTGGAAAAACAATTACGGTGGACAAGCCCATCCAGCTGATCGGCACCGATTCCGGCGATACGTATGGAGGCGGAAACATTGCCATTGTCGATGCCGGAAGTAGCAACCGCTGTTTTGACATCACCAGCAGTGAGGTAACCATTGAAAACTTTACCATCCAAAATGGGATGATGGGGCTTCAGAGCAATAACGATAACGCGGGTGCCGGCATTCGGTGCAAAACCACTGATCCTCGTATCTACAACTGCACCCTCAAAAACTGTACCGCCTATTACGGTGGAGCCATTCAAAAAGGTTCCCTTGTTTATTGCTCCCTCTCCAACAATGTTGCGATCCAAGGTGGTGCGGTCTATCAAAGCAAGCTGGACGATTGCACCGTCTCCAGCAATTCGGCCACCTCTGGCGGGGCACTCTATAAGAGTTCGTTCGCAACGGGATGCACCCTTTCGAACAACTATGCCTCCTCCCTGGGTGGCGGTGCCTACAACTCCACTCTGACCAATTGTACGCTAGCGGCCAACCAAGCCGACTCTCAAGGAGGCGGAGCGTATAACTGCACACTAGATTTCTGCACGATCACCAGCAATGCCGCCCCGTCTGCCGGGGGGGCTTTTGGAGGAACGGCCGACCGCTGCCGTTTCACCACGAACAACGCATCGGTCACCGATGGCGGCGGCATGTATTCAGGCTCCGCCCACAACTGCACCTTCCACTTCAACCGGGCCGAAGAAAAAGGCGGAGCAACCTATAGTACTACCCTACGCAATTGCACCGTGGTTGAAAACGGGGCATTTGATACGGGCGGCGCGTACGGCGGCTATATCTACAACTCCATTATCTGGGACAACTTTGCATGGAGCAACGCCTTGAATGTGGCCGGAACCACTCCCCTGTATTCCTGCTATCCCGAAGCCGATCCCTCGGACAGCTATCACCACAATATTACCAACAACCCATTGTTTGTCGCCTATGCCCCCGGAATGTTCTTCCGTGGTAGCGACTATTATCTTAGTTCGCTCTCCCCCTGCCTCAATGTCGGCAACAACAGCTATGTTGAAACCGACCGTGACTTTAACGGCTGGGATCGGATCCTTTATGGCACCGTCGACATGGGTGCCAACGAAATGTATTTCTTTGCTTCCGACACCGACGGCGATGGAATGCCCGACGGATGGGAGCTCGAAAACTTTGGTGGAAGCACCAACGCCGTGGCCAGCGAAGATGCCGACTCCGACACCTTCGACAACCTTTCCGAATATGTTGCCGGAACCCTTCCGCACGACGACACCTCCTACCTGCACATTGTCCAAAGCAGTTTTATGCCGGATGAAAATGACCCTTCCATCACCAGCATCCATCTGGAATGGAGCCCCTCCGTCGAAGGCCGTATCTACGGGATCAGCTGGAGTACCAATCTCGTGGATGGTTTTCAGGATCGGGGCGATAGCTTCCCCTATCCCGCCGACAACATCACCATCGGAAACGACCTTCCCAACGCTTTTTATAAAATCAATGTTCGGCTGGATAACTAATCCAGAGCCTTGCAGGTTGGATGATTGGACAAAAGGGTGGATGGGTTTTTGGAGGAAAAACCGGATTGGTCGGAATATTGTGTCGCCGAGCGGGTGACGCGGATCGAATTTTCTGTTTATGCAGCAGTTTTTTCCGGGGGTGCACTTCTTTTGTTCCGGATGCGGGGTTCCAGTGCCTGGAACCCCGTGGTTCCAACGGCTGGAAACCGCAATGAAAACGGCTTTTTCAGGCAGTTCCGGAAGGGAGTGGGGCAGGGGAGCGGAATGAATTGTTTTTTTTTGCATATCGGGGTTGACTCCCATGCGCTTTTCTATAAAGTGCGCCCTCTTATGTGCCAAATAGGTTTTGGCCGATCGATGGAAAAACATGGAAGGGAAGGAACATCGCGAGCACATTTTCGTTACCGGTGTGCAGGGGTGTTCCTTTGTCTGTGTTGGTTTGTGGATGGGATGTGCCCATGTAGCTCAGTTGGTAGAGCGCATCCTTGGTAAGGATGAGGTCAGCAGTTCGAATCTGCTCATGGGCTCCATTGGTTTTGGTTTGAAATAGGTAAGAGTTAACTGACGAAGATTCAGGAGGTAAGCAAAATGGCTAAAGATAAGTTCGAACGGACAAAACCCCACGTGAACGTGGGTACGATTGGTCACGTTGACCACGGTAAAACCACTGTAACGGCAGCGATCACCTGCGTGCAGGCCACCAAGGGTCTCGCGGAGTACATTGCATACGATTCGGTCGCGAAAGCCTCCGAGTCCCAAGGACGTCGCGACGCATCCAAGATCATGACGATCGCGACTTCGCACGTCGAGTACGAGTCGGACAAGCGCCACTATGCGCACGTCGACTGCCCTGGCCACGCGGACTACGTAAAGAACATGATCACCGGCGCGGCTCAGATGGACGGTGCGATTCTCGTGGTCGAGGCACCCTCCGGCCCGATGCCCCAGACCCGCGAGCACATCCTGCTCGCCCGCCAGGTGGGTGTTCCGAAAATCGTTGTGTTCCTGAACAAGTGCGATCTCGTCGACGACGAAGAGCTGATCGAGCTCGTCGAGATGGAGATTCAGGAGCTGCTCGCCAAATATGAATTCGAAGAGGACAGCCCGATCATCCGCGGTTCCGCCCTCAAGGCGATCAACGACCCGACCGGCCCCGATGCCCAGTGCATCCAGGAGCTGATGGAGGCTCTCGATAGCTGGATTCCGGAGCCCGAGCGCGTAACCGACCTTCCCTTCCTGCTACCGATCGAGGACGTGTTCTCCATCGAAGGCCGCGGAACGGTGGTAACCGGTCGTGTCGAGCGCGGTGTCATCCACACCGGCGACGAAGTCGAGATCGTCGGCATCAAGGATACCACGAAGACCACCTGCACGGGTGTTGAAATGTTCCGCAAGATCCTCGATGAGGGGCAGGCGGGCGACAACGTGGGCGTTCTGTTGCGCGGCACCAAGAAAGACGAAGTTCAGCGCGGTCAGGTCTTGGCTAAGCCGGGTTCGATCAAGCCGCATACCAAGTTTATCGGCGAGGTCTATGTCCTCTCCAAGGACGAGGGTGGACGCCACACGCCGTTCTTCAAGGGCTACCGTCCGCAGTTCTACTTCCGCACGACCGACGTGACGGGCGACATCCAACTGCCGGAAGGTGTGGAGATGGTTATGCCTGGTGACAATGTGACGATGAATGTCGAGCTGATCACCCCGATCGCAATGGAGCAGCACATGCGCTTCGCGATCCGCGAAGGTGGACGTACCGTTGGCGCAGGCCGCGTGACCGATATCGTCGCCGACTAGGCTGGTGGAATCATTGACGGGTGACGGGCAGGAAAACCTCCTGCCCTGAACCTGTTTCATTCAAAACAGGATAAGACCATGCCAAGGGATATTATTACTCTGGCCTGTACCGAGTGCAAAGAGCGCAACTATACGGGTACGAGGAACAAGAAGCTTGAAACCGGGCGTCGCGAGATCAAGAAATACTGCCCCCGCGACAAACGGCACACGCTCCATCGCGAGACAAAGTAGTCGGAAATCGGTTTTTTACCAGACAGGTCGGTAGTTCAATTGGTAGAGCACCGGTTTCCAAAACCGGCTGTTAGGGGTTCGAGTCCCTTCCGACCTGCCACCTATTTGAGAACTGGAAGGCACAATGAAGAAACTAGTGGAAAGCATCGGGAATTTGAAAACCTTCTTCCGGGAGGTCAAGGTCGAGCTGCTGAAGTGCTCGTGGCCCACCCGCAAGGAGCTCTTCGGATCTTCGGTGGTCGTGATTGTTTCCGTGCTCATCCTCGGCGCTTTCGTGGGTGCGTGCGATTTGGTGAACATGGCGCTGCTCAAGTTTATCATCCGTTAGTCCGTTCATTGGGGATACGTTAATCATGGCAAAACAATGGTTCATCCTACATGCGCTTTCCGGCCACGAACAGAAGGTTCAGCGGAACATTGCTAGTCGTGTCCAGCAAGAGGAGATGGAGGATATTATCGGCGAGGTGATCATCCCCACCGAGAAGGTCTCCGAAGTGAAGCAAGGGAAGAAGACCACAGTCAACCGCAAGTTTTTCCCCGGTTATGTGCTGATCAACATCTGCCTGTACGACGACGATGGCGCCTTCAACGAGCGGGCCTGGTATTTTATCCAGAACACGCCGAGCGTGATCGGTTTCCTGGGCGGCGACCGCCCGGTGGCCCTGAGCGAAGACGAGGTGAACAGCATTGTCCACCAGATCGAGGAAAAGAAGGAGACCGTCGCCCCGAAGGTGATGTTCGAGCCCGGCGAAACGGTGAAGATCACCGATGGCCCGTTCCTGAACTTCAGCGGGGCGATCGAGGAGGTCGATCCCGAGCGCGGAAAGCTGAAGATCTCGGTTTCGATCTTCGGGCGTTCGGCGCCGGTGGAACTGGAGTATTGGCAGGTAGAGCGCGTCACCGAGTAAAATTTGACAGAGGAAGGTTATGGCTAAGGAAGTAACAGGTTATATCAAGTTGCAGATCCCTGCGGGACAGGCGAACCCTGCGCCGCCGGTGGGTCCCGCGCTGGGACAGCACGGCGTAAACATCATGGAGTTCTGCAAGGCATACAACGCCGCCACGCAGAGTCAAGCCGGGTTGGTTATTCCGGTGGTGATCACGGTCTATTCTGACCGTAGCTTTTCGTTCGTGACCAAGAGCCCCCCCGCGGCGGTGCTACTGAAAAAAGCGGCCGCGATCGCAAAGGGTTCTGGCGTACCCAACCGCGACAAGGTCGGCACGGTGACCCGCGCCCAGCTCGAGGAGATCGTGGAAACGAAAAAGGAAGACCTTAACGCAAACGACATGGACGCTGCGGTGCGCATTATCGAGGGCACCGCGCGCAGCATGGGAATCGAGGTGGAATAATAATTATGGCTATGCACGGGAAAAAATATAGGAGTGTAGCGGAAAAGGTAAAGCACGACGCCGACTATAGCGTTGCCGATGCAATTTCTTTCTTGCAGGAAAATCCTACCGCAAATTTTGACGAAACATTCGAGATGGCCTTCCGGATGGGGGTCGATCCCTCCAAGTCCGACCAGGCCATCCGCTCCACTGTGGCGCTGCCGCATGGAACCGGAAAGGATGTCCGCGTGATCGTCTTCGCCACCGGCGATGCGGCAAGCGCGGCCCGCGATGCGGGAGCGGCCGAGGTGGGCTTCGAGGACCTGATCGCCAAGATCCAGGGGGGCTGGATGGATTTCGACGCGGCCGTGGCCACGCCGGAAGCCATGAAGGAAGTCCGCAAGGTGGCGCGCGTCCTCGGGCCGCGCGGCCTGATGCCGAATCCGAAAACCGGAACCGTGACCGACGACACCGCCGCGGCGGTAAACCAGCTCAAGGCGGGTCGGGTCGAGTTCCGGATGGACCGCAACGGAAACATCATGGTGCCTTTTGGCAAGCGTTCTTTCGCGGGGGAAGCCCTCGCCGAGAACGCCAAGGCACTCGTGGATGCCATTCACGGGGCGCGTCCGGCAAGTGCCAAGGGCACCTACATCAAGCGCGCCACCATTTCATCGACCATGGGTCCCGGATTGCGGGTTTCCCTCAAGGAAATCTCTGAATAGGAAGGGTTGGACAATACAATGAAACCTGAAAACAAAGATATTAGACCGGAAAAAAAATCGATCGCCGCGGAGCTTGACGAGCGGGTATCGGGCGCGCTCTACATGATCCTCGCGGATTATACCGGCATGGACATGCCGCAGACCACCGAGCTGAAGAAGAGCCTGCGTGCTAGCGACGCCTCCTTCAATGTCGTCAACAACCGCTTGCTCAACCGCGCGCTCAACGGTGAGGTGGCCGACCTGCTCAAGGGGCAGACTGCCATGATCTACGGTAGCGGGGATGTGGTCGAGGTCGCCAAGATCATCAAGAAGTTTTCCGCACAGAACAAAACCGCAACCGTGAAGGGCGGCTATCTCGAAGGCAAGGTAATTACGGGCGATCAAGTGATCGAGCTCGCGAAGCTGCCCTCGAAGGATGTGCTGCGCGCCATGTTGCTGGGCACCTTGCAGGCTCCTTGCAGCCAGCTGGTGGGTGTGCTGGATCAGAAGGTGGCATCGCTGGTGTACGTACTGGATGCGGCGAGGGCAAAAAAAGAAGAAGCGTAGCAGTTTTATTAAATTGGAAGTCTAAGGAGAAATACAATGGCCGAAGAAGCAGTAGAAGTAAAAGAAGAAGTTAAACTCGAAGGTAAAATGGCGGAGTTCGTCGACTGGGTGGAAACCATCTCGGTCCTGGAGCTTTCCCAACTCGTCAAGGCGCTGGAAGACCGTCTGGGCGTAACCGCCGCAGCCCCGGCCGCCGTTGCCGTTGCAGCGCCTGCGGGTGGCGAAGAAGGTGGCGGTGCCGCCGAAAAGACCGAATTCGATGTCATGCTGACCGCGGCTGGCGGGCAGAAGATCCAGGTCATCAAGGAGCTGCGCGCCCTGACCGGCCTCGGCCTCAAGGAAGCCAAGGGCTTGGTCGACAGCGCTCCGGTTGCCGTCAAGGAAGGCATTTCCAAAGAAGATGCCGAAGCGATCAAAGAAAAGCTCGAAGGTGTTGGAGCAACTGTAGAACTCAAGTAGCCCTCTGTCTGCTTGAATTCCAATTAAGCGCCATCCCGCAAGGGGTGGCATGTAGAGATTGTTCCCCTTTGAGTTTTTCAGAGGGGAACAAGCGTGTTTCCAATATAAACCTGAAGGTGCTGGATGGCTGAACGAAAAAACTTTGGCAAGCTTACCGATGCGCTCGATGCGCCGGATCTGATCGAGATCCAACTTAACTCCTACAGGGACTTCCTGCAGCAGGATGTGGCTCCTTCCCGCCGGAAGAAGAGCGGGCTGCAGTCGGTGCTCGGCGAAGCATTCCCGATCGAGAGCTACGATGGACAGATTGCCCTCGATTTCGTGGGCTACGAAATCAAGAAACCCAAGATGGAATATCTGGAGGCGATCCGCGAAGGCGAAACCTTTTCGGCGCCCCTGTATGTGACTTTCAAGCTCCGCGAAGGCGAAGACCTGCGCGAGGACACGCTTTTCATGGGCGAAATCCCCCTGATGACCCCCAGCGGAAGCTTCGTGGTCAACGGTGCCGAGCGCGTGATCGTCAGCCAGCTGCACCGTTCCCCGGGCATCTGCTTCGAAAAGACGCAGCATGCCAACGGCTCCATCCTGCACTCCTTCCGCGTCATTCCCGACCACGGTTCGTGGATCGAGGCGCAGTTCGACACCTCCGACCTCATCTACATCTATCTCGACCGCAAGCGCCGCCGCCGCAAATTCCTAGCATCCACCTTCCTGCGCGCCCTTGGCTACGAGACCGACGAGAAGATCCTGGGTCTCTACTACAAATTTGCCGAGTTCTCCCTAGCCAAGAAAACCTTCGCCGAAGAGGATCTCGAAAACTTGGTACTCAGCGACGACATCATCGATGCCGACTCCGAGTCCGTTATTGGACGGCGCTACGATAACCTGAGCGTCGACATGATCCAGCGCATGAAGCTCGCCGGCTACAAGAAAGTCAGTGTGGTCAATGTTTCGTGGGATCAGGGGCTCTTCCTCAAGAGCGTCCAGGCCGATACCACCCGTTCGGTCGACGAAGCCCTGAAGGATCTATACCAAAAACTCCGCCCGGGCGATCCGCCTACCACTGCCTCCGCTCGCCAGATGATCAAGCGTCTCTTCTTCGACGAAGCCCGCTTCAACCTCAGCCGCGTGGGTCGGTACAAGATCCAGCAGAAGCTCGGCATCAAGAGCTCTTCCCTGACCTTGGAAGTCGAGGATGTGGTCGAAGCGTTGCGCTACCTGCTGATGGTGCGCATGGGCGAGGGTACGCTCGACGACATCGACCACCTCGGCAGCCGTCGCATCCGCACCGTTGGCGAGCTGCTCGAAAGCCAGTGCCGCGTCGGCCTTGCCCGCATCCAGCGCCTCGTGAAGGAGCGCATGACCATCTTCGATACGACGGTCGACCGCCTCTCTTCGCAGAAGCTAATCAATCCCAAAGCGCTCTCCGCCGTGATCAAGGATTTCTTTGGCCGCAGCCAGCTCTCGCAGTTCATGGATCAGACCAACCCGCTTTCCGAGCTCACGCACAAGCGCCGCTTGTCCGCGCTCGGCCCGGGCGGCCTCAACCGCGACCGCGCTGGATTCGAGGTGCGCGACGTGCACAGTTCGCACTATGGCCGCATCTGCCCAATCGAAACACCGGAGGGGCCGAACATTGGTCTGATCTCCTCGCTTTCGACCTTCGCCAAGGTCAACGAGTATGGCTTCATCGTCACGCCGTACCTCAAGGTCTCCAAGGGCAAGGTGAGCAAGCACCTCGACTGGCTGACCGCCGACGAGGAGGAGCGCTTCGTCATTGTCCAGGCCAATGCCGAGCTCGACGAAAACAACTGCTTTGTGAACGACCGCGTCATGGTGCGCGTGCTCGGCGACTTCCGCGAGGTCGCGCCGGATGCCGTGGAATACATGGACGTTTCGCCGAAGCAGGTGGTCTCCATTGCCGCCGGTTTGATTCCGTTCCTCGAGCACGACGATGCCAACCGCGCGCTTATGGGTGCGAACATGCAGCGCCAAGCCGTCCCGCTGATGAAAGCCGAGCGCCCGTTTGTTGGAACCGGAATCGAGGAACGCCTCGCCCGCGACTCCCGCGTGTTGATCGTTGCCTCCCAACCGGGCATTGTGGCCTATGCCTCCGCCGACCGCATCGTGGTTTCCAAGGATGGGAAAATGCCCGCCAAGAAAACTCCAGACAGCGAATACAAGGAATACAAGCTACGCAAGTTC
Source organism: Kiritimatiellales bacterium (assembly GCA_015486775.1). Taxonomy (GTDB): domain Bacteria; phylum Verrucomicrobiota; class Kiritimatiellia; order Kiritimatiellales; family Pontiellaceae; genus Pontiella. The sequence continues at coordinate 19,483 of WFRA01000098.1, forward strand.
ATGCGCTCGAACGCGGGCACCTGCCTCAACCAGCACCCGCTGGTGAAGGTCGGCCAGAAGATTGCCGAGGGCGATGTGCTTGCCGACGGTGCCGGCACGGATCAGGGCGAACTGGCTCTGGGTCGCAACGTGGTGGTGGCCTTCATGCCCTGGGGCGGATACAACTTCGAGGACGCCATCCTGATCAACCAGAAGCTGGTGCGCGAAGATGTCTACACCTCGATCCACATCGAGGAGTTCGAGTGCGGCGCGCGCGACACCAAGCTCGGTCCGGAAGAGATCACTCGCGATATTCCAAACGTCGGGGAAGATGCGCTCAAAAACCTCTCCCACGAGGGGATCATCCAGATTGGTGCCGAGGTCAAACCCGGCGACATCCTCGTCGGCAAGATCACGCCGAAGAGCGAAACCGAGCTGGCACCCGAGGAGCGCCTGCTTCGCGCCATCTTTGGCGAAAAGGCCGCCGATGTCCGCGACACCTCCCTCAAGGCTCCTTCGGGTACCCACGGAATCGTGATGGACGTGAAGGTCTCCTCCAAGGACACTGCACTCAAAGCCGGTGCCGATACCCCAGCCGATGTCAAGAAGCTTCAGGGCGAGATCGCCGAACGCCACGAGGGCGTGATTGCCCAACTGACCGAGGATCTGACCGACGCGCTCTCCAACATCCTGCTGGGCGAGAAGATCCCGCTCGATGTCACGAACATGGAGACGCAAGACGTCATCATCCCGGCCAACCGGAAAATCACCAAGACCCTGTTGCGCAAGCTGGCGGCGAACTACGAGCACGTGGAGATCGACCCGAGCCCGATCCGCATCAAGATCATGGGTATCATCGATGAGTACCGCAACAAGTTCGTGGAGGCCAAGGCCGACAAGGATCGTTCTCTCAACCGAGCCGGAAGCGGCGAGGAGGTGGATGCCGGGATCGTCAAGTCGGTCAAGGTATACATCGCCGAGAAGAAAAAGCTCTCGGTGGGGGACAAGATGGCTGGCCGCCACGGCAACAAAGGGGTGATCTCCCGCATTGTCGCCGAGGAGGACATGCCGTTCCTTCCGGACGGCACCCCGGTCGATATCGTGCTCAACCCCTTGGGCGTGCCTTCGCGCATGAACGTGGGGCAGGTGCTCGAAACCCATCTCGGATGGGCCTGCAAGCATCTGGGCATGCATGCTGCAACCCCGATTTTCGACGGTATTTCTGAAAAGCAGATCCGCGATCTGCTGACCGATGCCGGATTCGAGGACGATGGCAAGACCCTCCTCTACGACGGCCGCACCGGCGAACAGTTCGAACAGCGGGTGATGGTGGGTGTGATCTACATGCTCAAACTCCACCACCTCGTCAGCGAAAAAATTCACGCCCGCGCAGTGGGGCCGTATTCGCTCGTCACCCAGCAGCCGCTCGGCGGCAAGGCTCAGTATGGCGGCCAGCGTTTCGGCGAAATGGAGGTGTGGGCGCTCGAGGCCTATGGCGCGGCGCATGCCCTCCAGGAAATCCTGACCGTCAAGAGCGACGACATTGCGGGGCGGACTCGCATGTACGAGTCGATCGTGAAGGGAACGAACGTTCTGGATTCCGGCTGCCCCGAGTCGTTCAACGTGCTGATCAAAGAGCTGCAGGGACTCGGCCTGGACTTCCAGGTCAGGAATGAGGACGGCGAGTCCGTCATCGCCTAGTCCCCGCTTGTTCGGCAAACCATATTTAGATTGCAGGAGGAACTTCGGTGGAAAAAAAATCAAGCAGTGCCGCAGATATTTTCGGAATGAAGCGTGATGATCTCAGCGACTACGCGAGCATCACGCTGGCTTCGCCCGAATCAATCCGTTCGTGGAGCCATGGCGAGGTCAAGAATCCGGAAACGATCAACTACAGAACCTTCAAGCCCGAGAAGGGCGGGCTGTTCTGCGAGCGTATTTTCGGCCCGACCAAGGACTGGGAATGCTCGTGCGGAAAATACAAGCGGATCAAGCACAAGGGCGTGATCTGCGACCGTTGCGGCGTGGAGGTCACCCTCTCGCGTGTCCGCCGCGAGCGGCTGGCGCACATCGAGCTGGCCGTGCCGGTCTCGCACATTTGGTTCTTCAAGGCTACGCCGAGCCGGATGGGCCTGATCCTCGACATGACCATGCGCAACCTCGAGCGCGTGCTCTACTACGACAACTATATCGTGGTCGACCCCGGCGACACCCCGCTCAAGGAGAAGCAGCTGCTCTCCGAAGACGAGTACCGCGAGGCCATCGCCAACTATGGAATCGACAGCTTCGTCGCCAAGATCGGTGCCGAGGGCGTCCGCGACCTGCTCTGCAAGATCGACCTGGTCGAAACCCTCCAGGGCTTGGAAGAGGCGATGATGAACACGCGCTCCAAGCAGACCCGCAAAAAGCTCGTCAACCAGATGAAGGTGATGGAAGGGTTTATCAAGAGCAACTCTCGTCCCGAGTGGATCATCATGGAGGTGCTGCCGGTCATCCCGCCGGATCTGCGCCCGCTCGTTCCGCTCGAGGGCGGTCGTTTCGCGACCTCTGACCTCAACGACCTCTACCGCCGCGTCATCAACCGCAACAACCGCCTGCGCACCCTGCTCGCGCTCAAGACGCCGGAAGTGATTATCCGCAACGAAAAGCGGATGCTCCAGCAGTCGGTCGATGCCCTCTTCGACAATGGTCGCCACGGTCGTGCCGTGACCGGCCCCGGCAACCGCCCCCTGAAATCCCTCAGCGACATGCTCAAGGGCAAGCAGGGTCGCTTCCGCCAGAACCTACTCGGCAAGCGCGTCGACTATTCCGGACGCTCCGTGATTGTGGTGGGTCCGACCCTCAAGCTCAACCAGTGCGGCCTCCCGAAAAAGATGGCGCTGGTGCTTTTTGAGCCCTTCATCATCCGCAAGCTCAAGGAGCGCGGCGTGGTACACACCGTCCGTAGTGCCAAAAAGATGATTGAGCGCGAAGTGGACGAGGTTTGGGACATCCTCGATGAGGTAACCAGCGGCCACACCGTCATGCTCAACCGTGCGCCGACGTTGCATCGCCTCTCTATCCAGTCGTTTGAGCCTATCCTCATCGAGGGCGAGGCCATCCGGTTGCATCCGCTCGTCTGCACGGCCTACAACGCCGACTTCGACGGAGACCAGATGGCGGTGCATGTTCCGCTCTCCATCGAGGCGCAGGTGGAGTCCAAGACCCTCATGTTGGCGACCAACAATATCTTTTCGCCGTCCAGCGGAAAGCCGGTCACCACCCCGACGCAGGACATGGCGCTGGGGTGCTACTACATCACTTCCGATTCCCAGCGCTACCTGATGGATCGCAAGGCCGGCAAAAAGCCCGATGAGCACCTGCACATCATGGGCGACATCAACGAAGTGCACACCGCCTACGACGAAGGCGTGGTGCGGGTGCATGACCGCATTCGCTATCGCAACCCGGACTATCAGCGCGAAACGCGCAATGGCGACCAGGAAAACTCCATCATCATCACTACTGTTGGTCGCATCTTCTTCAACGAAGTCTGGCCAGCCGCACTAGGCTTTGTGAACAAGACCGCCACGAAGAAGGTGATCGGTACGATGATCGAGCAGTGCTACGAAATCTCGGGGCACCGCGAAACCGTCCAGATGCTCGACCGCCTCAAGAACCTAGGCTACGAATACGCCACCATGTCCGGCATGTCCATTGCGCTTTCCGACATGATTATCCCGCAGGAAAAAGGCAAGATGGTCGGCGATGCCCGCAAGGAGATCGAAGCTGTCGACAGCAAGTACCAAAAAGGCCTCATCACCGAGGGCGAACGCTACAACATGATCATCGATATCTGGACGGATACGAACGACCGCCTGACCAACCGCCTCTTCGACGCGCTTGAGAAAAACGATGACCCGTTCAACAAGCAGTCGGTCGACGAGCTCAACCCGGTCTACGTGATGGTCGACTCCGGTGCGCGCGGTAGCCGTCAGCAGATCCGCCAGCTGGCTGGCATGCGCGGCCTGATGGCCAAGCCGTCCGGCGAGATTATCGAACGGCCGATCCTGTCGAACTTCCGCGAAGGTCTCTCCGTGCTCGAATATTTCATTTCGACGCACGGTGCCCGCAAGGGTCTGGCCGACACTGCGCTGAAAACCGCCGACTCCGGATACCTGACCCGCAAGCTGGTGGATGTCTCCCACGACATCATCGTCACCGAGGAGGATTGTCATACGCTCAATGGCATCGAGGTCAGTGCCATCACTGAGGGCGACGACGAGCTAGTCCCGCTTTCCCAGCGCATCATTGGCCGTTCCGCTGCGGAGGACATTTGCAACCCGCACGATCCCACCGAGGTGATTGTGGCCGCCGGCGAGCTGATCGATAAATATTCCGCCCGCAAGGTAGAGAGCGCCGGCGTGGAGTCCGTGGTGATCCGCAGTGTCCTGACCTGTGAATCCCGTCGCGGGATCTGCGCCAACTGCTACGGCAAAAATCTGGCAACGGGCAAGAAGGCCGAACTCGGCCAGCCAGTCGGCATCATCGCCGCCCAGTCCATTGGCGAGCCGGGCACGCAGCTGACCATGCGCACGTTCCACATTGGCGGCACCGCGAGCTCTGTCTTCAAACAGCCGAAGGTGATCGCAAAGTCATCCGGTACGCTGAAGTACGAAAATGTTCGCTCCGTGAAGGTCGAAAACGAAAATATCGTGCTCAACAAAAACGGGAGCATTCTCGTACTCGACGAAGATGGGCGCGAAATCGAGCGCTACGCCACTGTAATTGGTGCTTTGGTGAGCGTGGACGACGGTGCCCCGGTTGCCGCAGGCGAAACCTTCATCCAGTGGGATCCCTATTCCGTCCCGATCCTTTCCGAGCACAATGGTGTGGTCGAATTCCACGACTTTATCGAAGGTGTCACCGTCCAGAAGGGTGTCGACGAAGCCACCGGAGTCGAAGGCCTCATGGTCATGGAGCATAAGGAAGACCTCCACCCGCAGCTCGTGATCCGCGACAAAAAGGACAAGGACAAGGTCGGCTACTACTCCATTCCGGCCGGTGCTCAGGTGATGATTGGCGAAAAAGACGATGTCAGCGCCGGTTTCACCCTAGCCCGTACTCCGCGCAAGACCGTCCGAACGAAGGACATTACCGGTGGTCTGCCGCGTGTGGCCGAACTGGTCGAAGCCCGTACGCCGAAAGAGGCGGCCGAAATCGCCAAGATCGAGGGAATCGTCGAACTCGGCGGAATCGCCAAGGGCAAGCGCAAGCTGATCGTTCGCGACTCCGTCACCGGCGCGGAAGAGGAACACCTCATCCCAATGAACAAGCACGTCATCGTTTTTCCCGGCGACTTTGTCCACAAAGGCCAGCAGCTCACCGAGGGACCGATCGTCCCGCAGGAACTGCTCGAAGTTTGCGGTCCGCAGGATCTCCAAGAATATTTGGTGAACGAAGTTCAGGCCGTCTACCGTCTCCAGGGAGTGGAAATCAACGACAAGCATATCGAGGTGATCGTTCGCCAGATGTTGCGCAAGGTTAAGATTACCGATCCGGGCGACACCGAGTTCCTTTGGGGCGAGCAGGTCGAAAAGCAAAATTTCCAGGAAACCAACCAGCGCGCGGTCTCCGAAGGCCGCCGCCCGGCGGAAGCTTCGCCGGTGCTACTGGGCATCACGAAGGCCGCCCTCGAAACCGAGAGCTTTATTTCGGCCGCTTCGTTTCAGGACACCACGCGGGTGCTGACCAAGGCGGCGACGCTCGGCATGGTCGACCAGCTGCGCGGCTTCAAGGAAAACGTCATCATGGGTCGCCTGATTCCAGCTGGCACCGGATTCCCGATGTACAAGGACATCAAGCCGGTCAAGCTCGGCGAGGAAATCTCGGTCGAAGACCTGCTCGGCGGCGATCCGCTGGCCATGGGCGGGAAGGGCGAAGAGAGCTAGTCCGCCTTTGCGCAGAGCGCTTTTCCCCTTTCGCCTCGCACCGCGTCCATCGGCAGGGCGTGGCGCGGTGCGGCGTATTTTTTCCAAGCTCTGGAAACAACGAGGATTCTGGCTATGGCAAAGAAAGACAAGACCCCGGAGGAAGAGATCGGCGAAGAGGTTGCCGAGGAGGCTCTTCCCGACACCGAAACCATCGAAGAGGAGATGGTCGAACCGGCCGAAGAGGAGGACGAGTCGCTGCGCGACCAGTTTGTCCGCCTTCAGGCCGACTTCGCCAACTTCCGCAACCGCACCCAGCGCGAGCGGCTGGAGCTCTACCAGCGCGCCAACGAGGATCTCCTGCTCGAAATCCTCCCCGTGCTCGACCACTACGAACTCGGCTTGCAGACCGCCGAACAGCAGGAGACCGATCCCGCGGTGCTCGACGGCTTCAAACTGGTCTACGACCAGTTCCAGAACGTGCTCGACAAGTTCAACCTCAAGCCGATCGATGCCGTGGGCGAGCAGTTCGACCCCCACCGGCACGAGGCGCTCACCCACATGCCGTCGGACGAATACCCCGCCGAGGTTTGCTCGAACCAGATCCGCCGGGGCTACCTCTTCGGCGACAAGCTCCTGCGTCCCGCCCAGGTCGTCGTCTCCTCCGGCCCGCCCGAAGCCGCAGGGAACGGGGAATAGGTTATGGCCGAAAAGCGCGACTACTACGAAATTCTCGGGGTTTCAAAAACGGCCTCGGCGGACGAGATCAAAAAGGCCTACCGCAAGGTGGCCATGAAGTTCCACCCCGACCGCAACCCCGGCGATGCCGCCGCCGAGGAGAGCTTCAAGGAGGCCTCCGAGGCCTACGAGGTTTTGAGCGATGCCGACAAAAAGGCGCGCTACGACCAGTTCGGCCACCAGGCCTTTGCGCCGGGTGGCGGATTCGGTGGCGGATTCGGTGGTGGGTTCCACGATGCCTCTGATATTTTCGAGCAGGTCTTCGGCGGCGGATTCAACATCAACGATCTCTTTGGTGGGGGCGGCGGGCGCCGCCGCCGCAACGGCCCGGCGCGCGGTTCCGACCTGCGCTACGACCTGGATGTGGATTTCGAGGAAGCCGCGCTCGGCTCGCACCGCACCATTACCCTGCCCGTCAGCGAACCGTGCGACCACTGCAAGGGCAGCGGCGCGCAGCCGGGTACCTCCAAGCAAACCTGCCCAACTTGCCGTGGTCAGGGTCAGGTGCAGGCTGGCGGCGGATTCATCCAGTTTTCCCAGACCTGCCCCACCTGCGGCGGCGCGGGCGAAACCATCTCCACCCCCTGCGGTGCCTGCAACGGCGCGGGTAGCATCAAGCGGCGCCAAAAGCTCAAGCTGCGGATTCCGGCGGGGGTTGAATCCGGCTCGCGCCAGCGGCTCCCCGGCAAGGGCGAGGCCGGCATGCGCGGCGGACCGCCCGGCGACCTCTTCATTGTCTTCCACGTGCGCGACCACGACTTCTTCAAGCGCAGCGACCTCGATATCTACTGCGAAGTCCCCGTGCCCTTCCACATCGCCATGCTCGGCGGCGAGATCGAGGTGCCCACCATCCACGGCGGCGCCAAGCTCAAGATTCCATCGGGAACCCAGAGTGGCAAGATATACCGCCTGCGTGGGCAGGGCATAGCCGACGCCGCCCACGGCGGCGGCAAGGGCGACCAGAACGTCATGGTCGAGATCGAAGTGCCTTCCCGCCTCTCCGGCAAGGAGAAAAAGGCGATGAAGGAGCTGTGCGACCAGCTCCACGACAACCACTTCGAGCTTTCCGCCAAAATGAAGAAGACCGCCCAGAAATTCTACGAGCGCAAGCGCAAGCTCGAAGCGGAGTAGGGACGGGACTGGATCGGTGGATTGCTGGATGAAGGGATTAGGGGCAAGGAGTTACTCGTCTTTCCCTCCCAATAATCCAACAATCCCTCTATCCAATAATCCATTTAGTTCATGAGAATCAATTCGCTAGTCGAAGCCGGTGGGCTGGAGAAGGAACTGGTGGTTCTTCCTCCGGAGGAGTCGCACCATCTCGCGCGGGTGCTGCGCGTCCAGCCCGGCCAGGAAATAACCCTCTTCGACGGACTCGGCGGCGTGGCCGAAGCAACCGTCGAAACCGTCTCCAAGACCGCCGTCGCAGCGCGGGTTTCCAAGCGCTGGAAAGTCCCAAGGCCCAGAATCGAAATCGACCTGATCCAAGCCGTCCCCAAGCCCGACCGCTGGGAGCTCGTGCTTCAAAAAGCCGTCGAGCTCGGTGCAACCACCATCCGGCCAATCCTCACCCGACACACCGAATCCAGACCCAACCCCAAAAAGCAGGCACGCTGGAAAAAGATCGTCCTCAACGCCGCGCAGCAGTGCGAAGTCCGCTGGCTGCCCGACCTCCAACCTTTGGAAAAATTCGATGCCGTTCTTCCAACCCTTGGAAGCTACGACCTCGTATTGATCGGCTCGCTCTACGACGGGGCAAAGCCCTTCCGCGAGGTTCCGATGGCTGGAAAAAAGCGCGTGGCGCTCCTGATCGGCCCCGAAGGCGACTTTTCCCAAGAGGAAGTGGATGCCGCCGTTCAGGCCGGCGCCGTCCCCGTCAGCTTCGGCGACCGCATCCTCCGGACGGAAACCGCCGCCATCTTCGGCCTCGCCGTCCTCGCTTACGAGTTACTGTAGGCACCAAGCCAAAAGTAGAAGCCGAGCGCGGATTCCGGCGAATCAACCACTGGAGAGACATGGGGAAGCTCGCCAAAACTTAAAAAGTATTTCTCTCCCTCCTCCGAAGGAGGGGGAGGAGACTTTGCCTTCCGCCCTTGACCAGAAACTTGCAATCGAGTACAAACCCCCAACCAACCGGAGACTGCGTCCCCAGTTTTAACAATGGGAAAAACATCCACCAGACCCGGATTTTCCAACTGGCTAACGGCGGTCAGCCTGCTACTGCTGGTCGCTGGTTGTTCCTCTTTGGAAAGGAACGGGCAAGTCCTGTTTGCAACAGACTTTTCCGGTACGGATGATCTCGCCTCCACATGGCATTGGGAGGGTCGCGGGCGAATTGGGCTCGACCACGGACGGCTGGCCTTACAGGAGGAGAATGGCGACGGGCTTGTTTTGTGGCTCCGGCAGGATGTTCCGGCGGACATGCGGCTGCAATTCGATCTCTCGTTTAGCAACAACCGGGGCATCGGGGTTTTCTTTGTCGCGGCCAAGGGAACGAACGGCGAAGACATTCTGACGGGTGGGCGGGACGGAAAATACAACCTGTACACCAAGGGGAGGATCAACTGCTACGGAATCTCGCTCCACCGCTATTTTCCCGACGGGCGGCACAACCCGGGTTCCAATATCCGGAAAAACAGCGGTTTCCATCGGGGTAGCCATGCCGAGCCCGACCCGGTGCCGGAGGCAAACCGAACGTATCGCATCAAGATGGAAAAGCGGGGGAACCGCCTCCGCCTGTGGGTGGACGGAAACCTCGTCCACGACTGGATCGACGACGGCACGCACGGCAAGCCATTGGCGGACGGGAAGATTGGTTTCCGAATACGCGGGGATCGGTCGTGCATCATGTATCTCGACAACATAGTCGTTTCTTCCCTCTAGTTGTCCCGGGCGATCAGCGCCGAGTTTGCGGAGGGGTAGCGCGGCGCGCCTGCCTATGCTCCCCCGGATTTTTTCCAATGGTTGCGGCGGTACAGGGTTGGCGACACGCCAAAGGTTTTCCTGAAGACGCTGGAAAAGTAGTGCTGGTTGTTGAAGTGCAGGCTGAAGCTGATCTGCTTGATGGTGAAGTCGGTGTTGATAAGCAGCCATGCCGCCCTTTTCATCTTGCGTTCGGCGATGTAGGCCATGGGGGTGGTGCCGGCGTGCTCTTTAAACAACCGGTGCAGGTAGCTTTTGCCGATGGCGCATGATTCCGCGATCTGTCCGATGTCGACGATGCTCTCGAAGTTTTTTTCGATATGGTTTTTGCAGCGAAGAAACGTGGCCTGGGACGGGGAGACATGGACATGTCTCTCGTTTTCGCTTGCGAGTTTGAGCAGCAGGATCTTGAGGTAGGCATCGCAGATCGTCTGGTAGTGGTCGCCCCGCTCGATGCATTCGTCGGCAATGTTTTCGAACAGCACCTGTATCTGCGAGGGATGGGCGGTGTGTATCACGCTTGTCCCCCTGAAAATCCTTTTGTGGATTTCACCCGCCTCCCTGCCGGTATAGTGTATGTAGAGGTTGCTCCACGGCGTTTCGGATGAGCATTTGATTTCGCTCAGCTTCTTGGGTGCCAGCCCGTAGATGGATCCGGCGGTGCTTGTGCGCATGCCGCCGGAGCTTTCTATGGTTGCGGAACCGCTCACGGTGTACACCAGCCGGTAAAAGGGGTAGTGCTTGAAGCGGTAGCTGAACCCCTTGGTGTTGGTTGTTCGCCCGGCGTAGATTATGGCAAACTCGCAATCCAGGCTCCTTCCGTCGAAGCATGATCCGCCTTCCGCAGAAATAACGTAGGTTTCCGCCAGTTGCTTTTCCTCCTCCGTCATGCAGGTGTCGGCGAGATGCCGGAGGTCGTCGAGCCGGGGGGGATTGTTTTGTTTTGCTTTCATGTTGTATTTTCCATCGATGGATGGAATCCAGACGATATGTGCATCATAGTGTACACAGTGCCGCCAGGGGTGCAAGCGGTCTTTGCCTTGGAAAGGTCGGTTGAACAGGTAGTTTCCCCCTTGTTCTAGGTTGCCGACTCTTGGCGGGGAGGGCAGGATGTTGTACATATTTGAAAGGATAGTGACAAAGTTTCCCTGTCGGGTTTCCGGTCTGGAATGGTAGACTGGGTGTTCGGTTTAGATTCTCCGAAAAGAGGATGATGGGTGTCCAAGGATAGGAAAAGTCGGAAGGCTTGAACTGTGAATGGAACTGGCGCGGCAAAAATTTAATGGCATAGGAATTGTATTGTTTGGGAAGCAAGGGATGGATAGGCGCAGGTGTATGCGTAGGTTGACGCGAAGCGAGCCCTCTGGGGCTTCCGTGCAGCAT
>WFRA01000099.1 GCA_015486775.1 Kiritimatiellales bacterium
AGGTATCGGTTCGCTTCGGGAGGGTCAACCCTGCCGAAGCTAAAAAACAGGTGATCCCAGCGCGGCCATAGAAGGGAACAAAAAAGCGGGGTTCGGGCTTGGTTCGGCGGAATGGGGTGGAGTATGTTTCCAGCCTTTGGGAAAAAACAGGTAGATTGCCATGAGTGCCGAAAAGAAGGTTTTTATATACGACACAACGCTACGCGACGGTGCCCAGGCGGAGGGGGTCACCTTTTCGGCGGTATCGAAGATCCATGTGGCCAAGATGCTCGATGCCTTCGGGGTGGATTATATCGAGGGCGGCTACGCGGCCTCGAACCCCAAGGACATGGCCTTCTTTAAGGACATCAAGAAAGAAAATCTACAGCACGCAAAGATCGCCGCGTTCGGCAGCACCCGCCGCGCGGGTGCGAAGGTGGAGGAGGACCGGGGCACACGGGCGCTACTCGAAGCCGATACGGAGGTCTGCACCATCTTTGGCAAAAGCTGGTTGCTGCACGTCACCGAGGTACTCAAGACCACGCCGGAGGAAAACCTAGCGATGATCGAGGATACCTGCCGCTTCCTGAAGGAAAACGGCAGGGAGGTGATCTACGACGCGGAACACTTTTTTGATGGATACCGGGACAACCCCGAATACGCCTTCCAAACCCTGGAAGCCGCAACGAAGGGCGGGGCGGACATCCTAGTGCTTTGCGATACCAACGGCGGTCGCCTGCCACATGAAATATTCGAGGTCACCAAACTCGTCCGCGAAACCTTCGGGGTCGCGGTGGGCATCCACACCCACAACGATTCCGAGATGGCCGTGGCCAACGCGATGGAGTCCGTCCGCGCCGGGGCGGTGCAGGTTCAGGGGACCATCAACGGATTTGGCGAGCGCTGCGGAAACTGCAACCTGGTTTCGGCGGTCGCCAACCTGATCCTTAAAACGGACAAGACCTGCCTGGCCGACGAGGCGAACCTCGAAGGGCTGAAGCAGCTCTCGAAATTCGTGAATGAAAAGGCGAGCCTACGCGACAATCCCCGCGCGGCGTTTGTGGGCGAAAGCGCCTTTGCGCACAAGGCCGGCATGCACGTCGACGGCGTCCGCAAAGTATCGCAGAGCTTCGAGCACGTGCCGCCAGATGCGGTGGGCAACGCGCGCCGCATCCTGATTTCGGAACTTTCGGGCGCGAGCAACGTGATGGAAAAACTGCTCGAAATGGGCATGGACAACATCGACCGCAAGTCGCCGGAGGTGCGCGAAATCCTCCAGACCCTGGAAAAGATGGAGAAGGAGGGCTATGTCTACGAAACCGCCGACGCCTCCTTCAAGATGCTGATCAAAAAGGTTCTCAAGGAGCACCGTAGCTTCTTCGAGCTGGAGGGTTTCCGTGTGATCGTTGAAAAGCGCAGCAAGGATGCGCCCTGCCTCTCGGAGGCCACGCTCAAGCTCAATGTGGATGGCGAAACCGCCTTCACCGTCGGCGAGGGCGACGGCCCGGTCGATGCGCTCAACATGGCCTTGCGCCGCGCGCTAAAAAAATTCTACCCCAGCATCAGCGATGTGCATCTGGCCGACTACCGCGTGAGCATCCTCGATCCCGAAGAGGCCACCGCCGCCAAGACCCGCGTGGTGGTGGAATCGTCCGACGGCGAAAGCTCCTGGGCCACGGTTGGCGTTTCGGAAAACATTATCGAAGCCTCGTGGGAAGCCCTCGTCGACGGCGTGGAATACAAGCTCTTCCTCAACGAAGAACGGTAGAGCCCGTTGTCTTCCTGTCTCATCCAAAGGGACTTCTTGCGCAGAAGATCTATAATCCAGATTGACGATCATCAATCTGGATTATAGATTGCCGACCATGTGGAAGGCGTTTCACCATCCTGATCTTTCCCTGCCCGTCGTGCGTCGGCGCATTGGGTTGGAGTTGCTTGAAATGCTCGATCTGTTCGGCGATGTGGCAGCCCATGGCGCATGGGCGTTTCTGCGGAACCGCTCCTATCCGGACCGCTCTTCCTACTACAATGCGGTCAGCCGGTTGTCGAAGCAGGGCTTGCTCGTCAAGAGTCAAGGATTGGATACGCCACGACTCAGGATTTCGGAAGCGGGGAGCGGCTTGCTCGAGGCGTATCTGCGCCCAGATAAATGGTGGAACCGGAAGTGGAACGGGATCTGGTATCTCTTGGTCTACGATGTTCCGGAGGCCGACCGCCCCTACCGGAATGTCTTGCGCCAGTTCTTGAAAAGTCAGCGGATGGGCTGTTTCCAGAAGAGTGTCTGGGTCACCCCGCACGACATTCGTCCCGAGTATTCCGATCTGGAAGAGGCCGCTTCCTTGGGGGTGTTTGCCTGTCTTTTTGAAGCCCGAACGGTATTGGGGATGCCCGCAGAAAAAGTGGTTCGGGAATCGTGGGACTTCGATGCGCTCTACGAGGTGCAAAAGCGCTTTTGCAACATCTACGAAGAAAACCTTCAAATCCTCCAGGGCGTTGCTGTTCCCAGTCTGGATACCCTCATGCGCTTGGCGGCGGAGGAGATGGATGCATTTCGCAGTGCCTTTGTTTTGGATCCCTTGCTCCCAAGTCAGTTGCTGCCGAGGGATTATATGGGGAAACAGGCCTATGCCCTTCATCTGAACCTCGCGCAATTGATCCGAAAAAGAATACAGGATCTCTAATCCAGATTGACGATCGTCAATCTGGATTAGAGATGTTGCAATGGAAAAACAGGAAGAAAACCTAAATGCGCTGAGGCGGGAGCTGGCGGAACTCGACCGTCGGCGCGGTCGATTAGCGGCGGAAATTGCCAAGCTCGCGGAGTCTGCTGTTCCTCCGACCGCTCCTTTGACTTCTTTTTCGACGAAGGAAAAGATCCATATTTTTCGCAGTCTGTTTTCTGGGCGCGAGGATGTTTTTCCTCGGCGTTTCGAGAGCCAACGAAGCGGCCGCAGCGGGTATCAGCCCGCATGTGCGAATGAGTGGCGGGCGGGAATTTGTTTCAAACCCAAGGTGAAATGCGCGAAGTGCGGGCATCGTGAATTTATTCCGGTTTCGGACGAGGTTGTTTTTCAGCACCTGTCGGGGAGGGATGCGCAGGGAAAGCCTTTTGTGATGGGGATCTACCCGTTGATGGAGGATGAAACCTGCTCTTTTCTGGCGGTCGATTTCGATAAGGAGGGTTGGCGGGAAGATGCATCGGCCTTTCTGGATGCTTGCGATGAACTTGGCTTGCCGGCCTGCCTGGAGCGGTCGCGGTCGGGGAATGGCGGGCATGTCTGGCTGTTTTTCGAGGAGCCGGTTCTTGCCCGCCTGGCCCGCAAGCTGGGTTCGCTGGTTTTGACAAAGGCGATGGATGCGCGACCGGAACTGGGCTTTGATTCGTATGACCGCTTTTTCCCGAATCAGGATCGGATGCCCAAGGGCGGGTTTGGAAACCTGATCGCATTGCCGCTGCAAAAGGCGGCGCGCGAAAATGGCAACAGCGTATTTGTTGATCGGGCGTTCGATCCGTTTTCCGACCAGTGGAACTTCCTTTCCAATGTTCGGAAAATAGAGACAAGTCGAGTGCTGGAGTTGGTCAAGGAGGCGGAGCAGGAAGATTTGATTCTTGGCGTAAAGGCGGTGCCGGATGCCGAGGAGCAGTCGCCATGGCTGATGCCGCCGTCGCGCAAAATGTCCGAGCGGATTACCGGTTCCCATCCCAACTCGATTGAGGTTGTACTGGGCAATCAGGTCTATGTGCCGAAGGCGGGGCTTTCGCCATCGCTGCGGAATGCGATCCTGCGGTTGGCCGCCTTTCCCAATCCGGAGTTCTATAAGGCGCAGGCGATGCGCATGCCCGTATTCAACAAGCCGCGCATTATTGCCTGCGCCGAGGAGTTCCCCGAGCATATCGGATTGCCTCGGGGCTGCATGGATGAATTGGTGGCCTTGCTCGAATCGCTATCCATTGCCGTGCAGATATCCGATAAACGGGCCGCGGGTAAAACGCTGGATGTTTCGTTTTGCGGCGAGCTGCGTGGCGAGCAGAAGTCGGCAGGCAAGGCGTTGCTCAAGCATGATTTTGGCGTGTTGTCTGCTCCGACCGCATTCGGCAAAACGGTGCTGGCTGCATGGCTGATTGCCCAGCGCAAAACAAACGTCCTGATCGTGGTGCATCGCAGGCAATTGATGGAGCAGTGGGTGGAGCGGCTATCGGCCTTCCTTGGAGTGGAGCATAATGAAATCGGTCAGATTGGAGGAGGGAAGCGCAAGGTCACTGGGTTGATCGATGTGGCCGTTATGCAAAGCCTCAGCAGGAAAGGAGTCGTCGATGACCTCGTCGCCGATTATGGCTTTATAATGGTCGACGAGTGCCACCATATCTCCGCGAAGAGTTTTGAGGATATCCTGCGGGCATGCCCCGCAAAATATGTGACTGGGCTGTCGGCCACACTCACGCGGCGCGATGGCCACCATCCGATCATCTTCATGCAATGCGGCGCCGTCCGCTACCGGGTACACGACAAAAAATATGCCATGCAGCGCCCGTTCGATCATCGGGTGGTCACCCACATTTGTAGCGATGTGACGTTTCCTGACCAGGAAGATCAATCGATCACTGATATCTATCGGATGCTGATGGATTCCAATGTTCGGAACCTGCGCATTGCCCGCGATGTGGCCGAAGCGTATGGCACGGGGCGCAGCCCGCTGGTGCTCACCGAGCGAACCCGCCACCTCGATATTCTCCAGGAACTG
>WFRA01000100.1 GCA_015486775.1 Kiritimatiellales bacterium
CGTGGCATGCACAGAGATGCAATAGCTTTAAGAACCACGGGAACTACAAGCAGCGGATCACCATCTTGGGAGATGGTGCGGTTTCTGGTCGGCTGCAAGGTCTGCTGAAACCGCATGATCTGGATGTGACGGTCATCTCTTCCTTTCCGGAAAAAAGAACCGTTTCGCTGGAGGAAGGATTTTCCTCCTCAAACATCGTGGTCAACCTTTTCCCGTCGCTCGAAGACAACGCCTATATTTTGAACGCCTCCTTGTTCGAACAGATGCCTGAAAACGCCGTATTCATAAATGCGGGAAGAGGCTTGCAGGTCAATGAACCGGATTTGATCCAAACCATGAAGACCCGACCCGACCTGACTGCCTTGCTGGATGTGCAGTGCGAGGAGCCGCCGGAGGATGGATCGGAACTCTACACCCTTCCCAACATTCGGCTAAGTGCCCACATCGCCGGGGCAAAGGGTCGCGAGCTAGCCCGCCTGTCGGATTGCATGATCGAGGAGTTTCTCCGGTTCGAAAAAGGGGAACCTCTGCTCCATCAAGTACAACCCGATCAATTGTAAAAAGGTACTATGTTAAAAACCGGAATATGCTCTGTTACGTTTCGCCAGCTTGGCGTTGAGAAAATAGCCAACCTTGTCAAAAAGGCTGGACTCGATGCCATTGAATGGGGCGGCGATATCCATGTGAAGCCCGGCGACATGGCCGCCGCCGGGATCGCCCGGAAAGCTACGCTGGATGCCGGTCTTGAGGTCTGCTCGTATGGCTCCTACTACCGGGTGCTTGATGAAAAGGAAGAACAGAATTTCGAGCCGGTTCTGGAGAGCGCACTTGCACTGGGAACAGACACCATTCGCATCTGGCCCGGTGACCGCCCTTCTGAAACGGCAGGGGAAAGCTACTGGAAAGAGTTTATCGAAAAACTGCATAAAGATCTGGATGCCGCAGCCGCAGCAGGAGTGCGCCTTGCGCTCGAGTTTCACGTCAACTCGCTCAGCGACAGCAACGCCGCAGCGCAGAGGTTGCTCGACGAGGTCAATCATTCAAACCTGTACACCTACTGGCAACCGATCTACTGGCTGGCCGATTCCGACTACCGTTTCCAAGGTTTGGAAAAACTCGGCAACAGGGTTCTCAACCTGCATGTCTTCAACTGGCTCTTCCATCCCGTAAAAGGGGGGTGGGGAGAAAACATCGAACGCCGCCCCCTCAAAGAAGCGGCGGCGGAATGGAAACGCTTTCTTTCGGTTAAGCTGTCCCAGGAGCCTTCCTTCGCGTTGCTCGAATTTGTGAAGGACGATGATGTAGGCCAATTTTTAGAAGATGCACGCACCCTGCGCCAATGGATTAACGAAACAAAAACAATTCGGAAGGATACAATATGAAATCGATTTTCAAGATTCTAGGATTGCTGGTGTTCTGCTTTGGTTCGGTGGCAAGTGGCGAGACGATCCATCAAGTGGGGCCGGACTGCGTGGTCAAGACCGACGATAATATTTGGTCGGTTTCCTGGGCGTCATTCGATCAGGATAAAGTCGTTAGCTACGGGGATTACCAATATGCATTGTATTGGGATGAGGACCTGGTTTTGACACTGGTTCGCCGGAATCTGAAGACCAACGGATTCCAACAGCTGCGCATGGAGGATTTTGTGCTGGCGGCGGGGCTTCCCAAGGAATACGCAAAGGATGGGCACCGCAATGTTGTGCTGGGCATCAGTCCTGGCGATGGGCGGCTTCACCTTTCGTGGGGGCACCACAACGACAACCTGTTCTATACACGCAGTGTCAAGGGATTTGTGACCTCCCCGCCCGCAACGATCAGCGCAGACGACTTCGAACCGGAACAGCCCCTCGCACCAAACGAGCCAAAGTCGGTCACCTACCCCCGATTTGTAAACGACAACAAGGACAAGCTCTACTTTTTCTGCCGCAACGGGATTGCCGGAGCCGGAGATATCGCGTTTTTCGAATACAACGCCACCAACGGCACATGGAGCCTGATTGCCGACCAGCTTCTCAGTAGCAAGGGCTTTTATCCCGACTGGGGGGAAAAGGGAAGCCACAACCGCAATGCGTATATGAACGATCTGCTGTTCGACGGAAACGGACGCCTTCACCTGACCTGGCTATGGCGCGAATGGGACGAGAATCCGGACAAAAGGGCACGGTGGCACAGAAGCTACGCCTCGAACCACGACCTGAACTATGCGTACAGCGACGACTACGGCCGAACATGGAAAAACAATGCCGGGGTTCAAATTGCGGATACCCGGCGTGGAGAAAGAATCTCGATTGATAGCGAAGGGATCGTTGTCTGGAAAATCCCGCCGTTCTCTTGGATGCTCAACCAGTGCGGGATGACGCTGGATTCGCACAACAATCCCCATGTGGCCACCGTCCACATGGAAAAGGTTTTCAAGCCGGAGAATCTCCAGACGATGACCGACAAGCTGGATCCCACCCAGCGCTATCGACAGAACTACTACCACTACTGGCGAGACGATGACGGCACATGGCACCGCAGCCAGCCCTTGAAGCAATATGCATATCACGCCCGCCCGGCCATCGTCGCGGCACCAGACGACACCATAATCATCTTCTTCCAGACCGGCGGAAGGGGCATCCGTTGCCATACCGCGCTGGCCAATGACAATTGGAGCCGTTGGCAAACCGCCCAGCTGGCTGGGCCGGAATATACATATACCGATGCGTCCAAGCCGGATCGTCGTCGCTTGCGCGAGCATAACATCTTGTCAATCACCGCCGATCCCCGGGCGCAAATGTCCGGGCAGGGATTTGCCTTTATCGATGTCGATGTCCAACGTTTGGAAGATATGGCGTTCGGGGCAGCTGACCCGACGGATTCCTCTAAATCAATTTCAACCAACTCCACTTGCAACGGGATTCGCTCGTTGGACGGCAATGTCTGCTCCGAAGTATTATCGGCGCAGAATATCTGGGGGCTTGCCCCTTGATGGGAGATTCCCGGCTGTCCTCGTTATTTAGGCGGCTCGGGAAGCGGTTGGGAGAGTACAGGAAGGATGGGTGTCCTTTCTGAAGTACAGGTAGGACGGGCGTCGTGCCTGAAGTAGAAAAACATAACAAACAAGGAGAAAGACATGAAGGTATGCACAACATTAATCATGATGGCAATGGGAACATCCATTGCATTCGGTACGTTGCTGACCGATGACTTCAATCGGGCAGATACCACGTACAGCAGCGATGGTTCGTTGCTTGGTTCGGGTTGGAATACATCAGGAGACACGAACCACCTGTGGCGGATCAACTCGAATGAAATGCAAGCCGATGTGATCGGTGCGAATGACCCGGCCATTCTCTACAACACTGATCTCACTCTTGACACAAACTTCACCTACTCGGCCGATGTGAGACTGCAAGGTGCGTACGGTGGAACCGTATTTCACTACCAGGATGCGAACAACTACTATGCCGCCCGCATCAGGAGCTATGGCGGTGTCTACCAAATCCTGCGAGTAGTGGATGGAGGTGTCCATACGGTAATCAACAAATCTGATGGGAACTTTAGTGGCAACCAGTTTTATACCTTCACCGTTACATCGGATAATGCCTATAATTTCACACTGGAAATCACCAAGCAGGGGGAGTCGACGGTTTTGAATCCTACTACGACGGGAACGGATGCTGCATCGGCATTTACCGGAGGCTATGCCGGACTGTATTGTGGAAGCAATAGTGCCAGCCCGGATACGAGGTTCGATAACTTTAATGTGCAGACGATCCCTGAACCGGCAACGGTAGGCTTGCTCGCACTTTCGGCAGCAGGCTTAATGGCTCTCCGGAAGCTCCGGCTGGCCTGATGTTTCGCAGGTTCATTACTGATGCGCAACAGCGACCGATGCTGTTGCGCATTTTTACAACCCACTAAAACCAGAAGCAGGGATTCATGAAGAAAGTCCGGTTCAACCACTCCTTTTTAAAGACAGGACTCTGTGTCGTATGTATTGGAATTGCTGCCGTTAGTTTTTCTATGTTTTTTCAAATTACGAGTGCCGCTACGATCTACACCATTCCAAACAATGGAACAAGCGACCACAGCGATCCCAATGTCGTCGGAACTATTGCCTGGTATTTCAATACATACGGGGCAGGCCAGGAATACCGGCTCAGCAGCAGTGCCACCTACTCCATTGAAAGCACCTTGAACCTTCCCGAGGGGGCGACCTTGACAAAAACCGCGGGCAGCTCCGCACGGATAGAGGCGGGAAACGGGTGCAGCAACGGGGTCATGCTTGAGATGGGTAGCGGATCGACCGTGAAGGGATGGTCTGAATCCGACCGGTTTGAATTGGATGGGAACCGCCAGGCAAAGCATATCATCGAAGCCCTGCATGGAAGCAACCTTACAATAAAATACTGCACACTGCATCAGACCAAGAATGACTACCTGGACGGTGAAGATCCCCGCCTGCACTTGATTGTTGTCAAATATTCGGACGGCGTGTTGATCAAGGGGAATCTGCTTAGGCGGGCAGGTTGCGAGCCGAAAGAGAATGGAACCAACTGGGCGGGGGCAGGCGCCGCGATCTATGCCCCGCAAAACAAAAATCTCCAGTGCTTGGAAAACGATATATCGTATACGTTGACCGCCGGCATTGATTTTACCGGTAGTTTCCGGGTGAATTGCATTGGAAACGGAATACATAATACCGGCATGAACAAACTGTACGGAGGGCCTTCGGCGGACGGCATAACGGCGTATCACAACCAACTGGGATGCACGAACCTTGAGTGGAACATAAATGACAACTTGATCTGCAACTACTATCACCACGGTATTCATGTTAGCGGAAAGGGAATCAATATCGAGCGAAACACCATAACGAACGGGCTGGAGCACGCCATTAGACTGTATGACCGCTACGACCCGCATGACTGCTCCAGCGATGTCCTTATTTCGGATAACTACCTCAGTACGGGGGGGGACGGTTTTTCCGCAGTCGTAATCAACTACTACGAAGCGGGAACGATTCAACTTTCAGGCAACACTGGAGACACCAACGATATTGTTTGGGGTTCTAATACGTGTAGTTGCAACTAACCCTGCGTACAAAAAGGTTAATATGTCGATTTATGATTATGGAGTAATAGCATTCTATCTCGTATTCATGCTGCTACTGGGGCCGGTATATAAAAGTTTCAGCAAGACCGCCAGCGATTATTTCCGGGGCGGAGGGGGCATGTTGTGGTGGGTGGTCGGAAGCTCGACATTCATGACCTCCTTTTCCGCATGGTCATTTACTGGCGGGGCGGCCAAGGCCTATGAGACCGGTACGTTTTTTCTTTTGCTGTTTCTCTGCAACTTCATCGGCTTGTTTTTTACCTATTTCTACACGTCCGCACGATTCCGCCAGATGCGTATCATCACTGCCATCGAAGCGGTTCGCAAGCGATACGGCAATGCCAACGAACAGGTCTTTACCTGGCTTCCGATGGCCTTCCGCGTACTGGCTGGAGGGGTCGGGCTGTATGCCATTGCGGTTTTCATGCACGGTGTTTTCCACATCGATATGGCGTGGATGATTATCATACTGGGCGTGACGGCAACAGCCATGACATTGATCGGCGGCTCCTGGGCGGCCACCTCCGGAGACTTTGTCCAGATGTTGGTCTTTATTTCGGTTACCATTCTCATGGCCGTGCTGAGCATCCGGCACCCCGCAGTCGGCGGGTTTTCCGGCATGCTGGAAAAACTCCCGAAGCAACATTTTGACTGGACCATGTTCGACCGCCCGGGAGTCATCGTCTTTTTTGCCATTGCCCTTTTGATCAATCAGGTGGTTCAAAACAACAGCATGCTGGATGGTGCAGCCAAATATGTATTTGTCAAAGATGGCCGGGACGCAAAGCGATCGGTGCTCATTTCGATGGCCGGATTTTTGTTTATGGCGCCCATCTGGCTGGTGCCGGCCATGGTTGCGGCCATCCTGCATCCTAACTTAGCTGCGGAGTTCCCAGAATTGAACAACCCGTCCGAAGCCGCCTATGTGGTTATGGCGATCGATCTCCTTCCCCAGGGATTGCTCGGCCTGATGGTCTGCATGATTTTCGCCGCCAGCATGACCAGCCTGAACAGCATGCTAAACGTGGTTTCTGGCACTTTTGTGAGAAACTTCTACATCCGGGTAGTCGACAAAAAGGCATCGGAAGCCAAACAGATCCTGATCGGTCGGGTTTGCATCCTGGTGTACGGGTTTCTCTGGATTATTGTTGGCCTTCTCCTGAAAGATCTCAAACACCTGAAGCTGTTTGATCTGGTCATGCTGGTTTCGGCGTCTATTGGAATTCCGTCGGCGGTTCCGCTTTTCTTCGGAATGTTCACCCGGCGGACTCCTTCCTGGTCTGGATGGAGTACGGTGGTGGTCGGATCGGTCACGGCGGTCATCCTGAGAGTGGTGTTGAACGAACCGTTTATCGTTCGTCTTTTTTCACCGCAGATCCCTTTCGGAACCCAGGAAATCACCGACCTGAACATTGCCCTTACCACCGGCACGCTGTTCGTGGTCTGCGTGGGATGGTATTTCCTGACAGGCTTGTTCTACAAAAGCAGCAAGAGCTCTTATGTTGCGCAGGTGGATGAATTTTTCGAGGAAATGAATACCCCGGTAAACACGGCAGTTGAGCACGGTCCGGACTATGACAACGACCGACGGCAACATCTCGTGCTGGGCAACCTGTGTTTGGTCTACGGGGTGTTTATTCTGTTGTTGCTTGCGATACCGAACCCACCAGGTGCCCGGATAGCCATCTTGTCTTGCGGACTGTTTGTTGCCGGCACGGGTTGGATAATCCGCAAGGCAGGTACGAGCCAGAAATTGGGTTGCGACCAACCAGGGGGATAGTTGAAGCGCCAAAATATAATACGCAATATGGTCATGCTGATTGCGCATAATTTTTCTTCCTATCCCTATTCCTGTTCGGGATGGTGTCTTCGTAGACATAGGCAGCATCCAGCTGTCCATTTATTGAACCTCAAGGAAACAAAGGAGAACAACATGAAGGTGTGTACAACAGTCATAATAACAGTGCTGGGAGCGTCAGTTGCATTCGGTGATCAATTGACCGATGATTTCAATCGTGCAGATACCACATACAGCACCAATGGTGCGATGATCGGCATGGGGTGGAATACATCCGAACCGGATGTCACCGGAGAAGTATGGCGGGTTAGCTCAAACGAGGTGCAATGCGATATCATCGGTGCAACCGACCCGGCCATTCTCTACAATGCAGCGGTTCCCTTGGATTCGGAATTTACATGCTCGGCCGATGTAAAGCTGCAGGGCGCATATGGCGGAATTGTGTTTAATTATCAAAACGCAACCAACTACTACGTTGCCCGCATCAGGGGCTGGGGCGGTCTGTATCAGATCCTGAGAGTAGTGAATGGAGAAACCCATACGGTTCTTAGCGAGACAACGGCCCCGGAAGACGCGTTCTCTGGCACCAATTATTATACGCTCGCCGTCACATCGGACAATGCCTATAATTTCACGCTTGAAATCACCAAACGGGGAGAATCGTTGGTATTGAATCCCGTTACGAATGCGACAGATGCCGCAGCTGCGTTTGCCGGAGGATACGCCGGACTCTATTGCGGAAGCAACAGCGGTAGCCCAGATACAAGGTTCGACAACTTCAATGTACAAACCGCGATTCAATCCAGCACCCAGGTGGTCGATTATTTTTTCCGGGCGGATACCGCGTACAGCACCAACGGCACGCTGATCGGCGCGGACTGGCATACATCCGAGCCGGGAGAGGCCGGGGAGCAGTGGCGGATTCAGTCGAATCAACTGGAGTGCGATGTCACCGGAGCAACCGACCCGGCCATTCTCTACAATACAGCGGTCGCCCTTGATACCAACTTCACCTATTCGGCCGATGTAAAGCTACACGGCGCATACGGCGGAATCGTCTTCCACTACCAGGATGCAAACAACTACTACGCCGCCCGCATCAGGAGCTACGGTGGTGTCTACCAGATCCTGCGGGTCGTGGATGGAGGTGTCCATACGATTATTAACCAATCAAATCCGACAGAAAGCTTCGTCGGAAACCAGTATTATACATTCACCGTCACATCGGATAATGCCTACAATTTCACGCTTGAAATCACCAAGCAGGGGCAATCCGAGGTTTTGAATCCCGTTACGAATGCAACAGATGCCGCGTCGGCGTTTACCGGAGGATATGCCGGAATGTATTGCGGGAGCAACACCGCCAGCCCGGATACAAGGTTCGATAACTTCAACCTGGCGGTTATGGGAGCCGGACCTACTGGATACGATGCATGGGCCGCCGGATGGGGAGTCGATATCGGTGCAGAAGGCGACGACTATGACGAAGACGGACTCGCCAACCTCTATGAATATGGTTTGGGCGGCAACCCGATCAATCCCCTTGACCAAGGAACTTCCCCCGAGTTTGGCGTTGCCAATATCGGAGGAATCAACTGGTTCGGCTATGTCCATCCGCAGCTATCCGACCCAGATAGCGGATTGGACTACCACCTCGAACTCACGGATGATCTAGCGGGCGGAGCATGGACCAACGCTGGCTATACGGTCACAGGAACCAACGTTACCGGGAGCACATTGGACCTTGTTACCAATGTTACCGACACGGTGGCTGGAAGTAAATTCATCCGCCTGGTTATTGAATCCCTGTAGTGCAACCTCCGTATCCTGAAAAGGGCTCCGGTTTTCCGGAGCCCTTTTTTGTTGGCTAGTTTTCTGCGAAGACCGTATGCGGCTTTCCAGCCTGCCCAACCCGAAAGGCAGACAGGAATGTCCGCTGGGCAGCCTGAAAAGTCCGCCCCACAACCTATTCCGATTCGAGCCGGAGCTTGACGGTCAGCATGGGGTGGTCGGAAACCTTCATCTTTCCGTGTGTTTTCCGCTCATACTTCTCGCTACCAGGAACGACGGCCAGATGGCGCGCCATGATGTGGTCGATGTTGGTCTTCCTGGAGATGGAGTCCTTTAGGTAGCCATCGCCGACAAGCATCTCGATTTCCGGCGTTCCGGGGTGTGCGTTGAAGTCGCCCATAGCAATTATCGGAAGCTCCTTCGGGAAGGATTCGACAAATTCGCGCATGTGGGCCGCCTCGATTTCGCGCTGCTGCTGGCGTTTGGGGCCGGGTTGCCAGTGGGTGTTGAGCACGGCGAACTCCACGCCGGTCACCCGGTCGCGCAACACAATCCAGTTGACGGAACGCTGGCCGGTGAAGGAGACCTCCGGCGCCTCGCGCAACGGAAGCAGGTCGCCATCGAGCTTTTCAAATTTCCAGGCTTTGTAGAAAAGCCAGTTTTGCCAATGGCGTCCCTCGAGCGGCTGGCCCTTCAGGACATCGTCGTGGCCGTTCTTGTGCGAAGGAAGGCCCAGAGTGGTTTTGGGATGGGCGGCATAGCCAAGCGGAGTTAGGCGCTGTATCAGATAGTCGGGCACGTTCCGGTAGCGCATCTCCTGGGTTCCGATGATGTCGGGATCGTCCGCCACCACCGATTCCACCACATACTTCTTCCGCTTTTCCCAGCTCTCGTATCCCTTGGTGGGGATGCCCAGCACATTGAAGGTAACCACCTTGACCTGGAACTTTTTGGGGATCTCGGTTTTGCGGTAGTTGACCCCGGCGGCATCGAACCGCTTTTCCTGCACCTTCACGCGGCGGAGGAAGTCGGCATAGTCCTTCTTGGCCTTCGGTGTCCAGGTCAGTTCGGCCACGGCCAGGGCGCGGGGGAATGCCATGTATTCCACCGCCTTCATGTCGGGGATATACTCGGTCCAGACCTGCCCCTGCGCGCCGAGGATATGCGCGGCGGCCTCGGCATCCAGCCCCGGGATGATCGGATCGTAGCCGTACACCTTGCCCAGGGGGAGGAACCCGCCGATAGCCAGCGGCTCGCTGGAGCGATCCTGACTTTGGTAGTAGTCGAAATAGAGGTGGCTGTTGGAGGCATTGATGACATCGTGCCCGTCGCGCGCCGCCTTTTTCGGAATGTTCCCGCGATCGTCGCCATATTTTCCGCGCCACCACATGACCACGGCGTTGGGCGCCAGGCCGCCCTCGGCAATCTCGTCCCAGCCCACCAGGCGGCGGCCATTTGCCGAAAGGAAATCGTCCAGCTGGTGGATGAACCAGCTCTGCATTTCGTGCATGTCGTTGAGCCCGCGCTCCTCGCGTAGCTGCTGGATGCGCTCGCTGGCCTCCCACTGGTCTTTCTTCGCCTCGTCACCGCCGATGTGGATATATTGCGAGGGGAAGAGCTCCATCACCTCCGCGAGCACATCCTTGCAGAACTGGATGGTCGACTCCTCCGGGCTGAGGATGGTTGTGCTGATTCCCCACTCCCTCTTGACGATGGCCTTGTTGGTGGTGCAGCCCAGTTCGGGATAGGCCGCGATGGCCGCCTGCATATGGCCGGGCATGTCGATTTCGGGCACAATGTTCACATGCCGCTCGGCGGCATAGGCCACCACTTCGCGGATGTCGTCCTGCGTGTAGAATCCGCCGTGCCGCTTGCCGTCATACTTTTTATCCTTGGCATGGCCGTGCCCCACCAGGGTTTCGTCGCGCCAGGCACCGACTTCGGTGAGCTTTGGGTATTTCTTGATTTCGATGCGCCAGCCCTGGTCGTCGGTCAGGTGCCAATGGAAGGTGTTGAGCTTCAGGGAGGCCATCGTGTCGATAAAGCGCATCACATCCTCTTTCGGCATAAAGTGGCGGCTCACGTCCAGCATCAGCCCGCGCCATCCAAACCTTGGAAAATCGCGGATCTCCACCGCCGGCATGTTCCAATCTCTGGAAACCTTTTTCGGGGAATAGATTTCGGGCGGAAGGAGCTGGCGGAGGGACTGCGCGCCATAGAAGAGACCGGCGGCGGTCGGGGCGGAGATGCGGACGTATTGCGTACTGCGTATTGCGTACCCTTCGCTACCGAGACCGCTGTCTTCCGAGGTTTGGAAAACGATGTCCCCCTTCGTTCCGGCAACGACCGGGAGTTTGAACCCCGTGGCGGGGCGGAGCTGGGCGGCCAGCAGCTCGGCGGGCTGCCGCGCACCCGCATCCGCATAGGCAATCGTTGCATCCGGTTTCAGCTCGAATGATCCGCCGGTTGCTTTCATTTCAACCGGTTGCGGAATGATCGAAGGCGCGGCGACTACAGATGATGTCAACATGGCGAGCAATACTAAATATTTCATGAATTCCCTCAATTTTTTATCTTTGATTTAACGTTCTTTTTCCAGGGCAAGCTTGGCGGTCAGCATGGGATGGTCCGAGAGCGGCATGGTGCCGTGGTATTGATATTCAAACATATGCCCGGCCCGTTCAAGGAAGTTCCGCTGCATGATGTAGTCGATGTGCTCCGGCCTTTCGATAACGCTCTTCATGGTGCCGTCGCCCACCAGGGTCTGGATTTCAGTCGTGTCCGGCAGTGCATTGAAGTCGCCCACCAAAACGATGGGGAGATCCGACGGGAAGGTCTGGATGAAGCTCTTGAGATCCAC
>WFRA01000101.1 GCA_015486775.1 Kiritimatiellales bacterium
GTAGGTGGCGGTGCCGTAGCGTCCAAGATGGGTGGTGTAGTTGCCGGAAAGCGTGACGTTGCCTCCGGTCTGGCTGATCGTGGCGGATTCCCCCGCCTCGGCCAGATAAAGATCCTGGAATTGCGCATCGCCGCTGATTTCCAGATTGGCACCGGAGGAGCCCCCCATGTAGAGCCGCTCAACGGTTCCCGCCGGACTGGAGGTGATCTGCGCGGTTCCGTCCGTGATATGCACATAGTCAGAGTTTCCGCCCGGGGCATGGCCCAGTGACCACCTGGATCCATCCGCCCAGCTTCCGGTGCTTCCGTTCCAATAGTTGTCGGCACCAAAGACACCGGTTGACACCGCCAACAGCAATCCAATCAACCTCTTCATAAAAAACCTCATTTCAAAACACAAAAGTTCCAACGTTTGGAAAGCGACGGGGACATCGCTTTTATATTGCAGGCGGCTCGCCTGCGGTCAAGCGAGACGCTTAACCTACTTTCAAGCGACGGGGTCGTCGCCATCTACAAAAGAAGGGCGGTGCCCACCATGCCCAAGCATGCGATGCACCGCCCCCCGTTTCGGCTGAACCGCTATTCCTCAATGATCAGGCGGATGAACTGCTCGCCTTCGACCGCCGTGGGAACCCGGTTGGTTACGGCATCGAAATCACCATTGATCGTGCCGGTTCCCTCGACCGTGTAGCCGCTGTTGGTCCACTGCCCGAACACCAAGTCGTTGTTGAGTTCGAGATAGTAGGTCAGGCCGCTATACGGATCCGACCGCTTCGGATAGACATAGGTCATCCAAGTTTCCCCACCATCTTCCGCCACGGCATAGGTCGGGGCAATGCCCTGGTCGAGCGGATCGGTCGGGTTGCCGCCCAGACCAAACTCGTAGAGGTTGTTGAAGCCGTCCCCGTCCGGGTCGGCCAGCGCTTCCGCATCGGCGCCGGTCAGGCCGTAGCCCTCGACCCAAAGATCCAGCGGGCTCTTCGATGAAGTTACCACCAGTTGCAGCATCTGCCCCGACACCCCGTTGTTGTCCTTGGTGACCACCTGCCAGTCGAACGTGGCGCGGTCGCTGAGGTTGGTGAAGGCAAAGGTTCCCGAAGTCGTCTCGAAGTTGTTTGCCGACCAAATCACGTCAAAAACGGTTCCCGAAGGCGCATTGAAACTTGCCAGCGTATCCACCGCAATGGTTCCGCGAAGGATGGCATCGTGGTAGGGATCACTCGAGGTTCCATAAACTTCCATTAGTGTGGTTCCATTTTCGTCCAACTGGAGGTTGAGGGTGGTCCCCGCAAGAGCAATGAAGCGTGACATCTTGATTTCATCAGCTCCAGAACCAGCAATCGTCATGGTTGCTTTTCCCGAATTGACCAAATAGATATAGCGATGTACATCAACCGATCCACCCGAAATCGTGTAAACCCCCTCTCCGGTCGTAGTAGAATCCGCAATCTTCATGTATTCCGTGTCCAGTGTGCCGCCCGTCTGATTGAGCTCTCCATAGCCTTCGTTGCCTACAGACAACCTGCCCCATCCCCCCGCAGGCTCGCCACTAGGAGTAAGGCCACCGTCGCCGATCTGAAGCAACGCCGTGCCGCTCAAGTTCAAATATCCACGGGCCAAGTCCCCATTGTACTGGGCGTGCCCTAAAATGAAATCGTCCCCGGATTCAAGGAGAAACTCGCCGCCACTCAGATTTAGGATACCGATCGCTTTGGCATAATAGCCAACATAGATATTTTGTTGCACCGAACCGTTTTTCACGAAGGTGCCGCCGGTCTGGTTGAAGACACCGACTGAACCGCGATCCACCCCGATAAAGGTGTGGCAGTCGGCTCCAGACTCAGAGGTGTGCGTCAGCGTACCGCCCGACAGATTGTAGGTGCCGTGGCCATTTCGACCAATATAAGCGCGGGAGTTCCCGGTAAAGGTTACATTTCCACCGCTCTGGTTGACGGTGGCAACCTGCCCCGCCTCGGCCAAGGTGACCTCCTTAAACTCCACATCGCCACCAGTCACATTAAGCGTAGCACCGGCCGAACTACCCATATCTAACTTCACAACAGGACTATCGGGATAGGATGAAGCCGTGATGCTGGCCTCACCGGAGCGGATGAGCGCCTCGCCCTCGTTGAGCGGTCCCTGGCCGGGAATCGTCCAGTCAGGAGCTGGAGTCACATCCGTCCAATGGCTGGAATCCATCCAGTTTCCGGTACCGCTCCAGACCACGGCGTTGGTCTTGGTTCCAGTCATCACAAAGCGCACCATTTCTCCACCGTTGGTTGCCACAATTTCCCGTTCGAATATTGCCGTGCCAATGTTGTTGAGACTATTGTAACCACTACCTGAAATAACAATCGGCGTAGCCGACCAGAGCACGTCATACTTGTCGCCCACCTGCCCATTGAAGTCCGGTAAGGTGTCGAGCTGCCATCTCGCATTCTCATTGGCACCATGATAATAGTCGTTCGTTGTTCCATTCACCTCAATTAGGGTTGAACCATTGGCATCCAGTTCAAACCCAATATACTGATAGTTAGGCATAAACTTATTCATTCGGATATGATCTGCTCCCGACCCGCTAACCATAAAAGTTCCAGCCTCTGGAATTTGAAGGTAAGCCGGCAGATCCAGCGATCCACCCGAAATCACATAATCACCCAGCCCAGAGGATTTAACCCCTAGTTTAAGATAGTTGGCTTCAACTGATCCGCCGGTTTGCACCACCTTTCCGTAGCCCTCGTATCCGATACCTAGGATTCCATATCCCGTAGGAGGCTGGGAAGAACCCACATCCCCCTGCCCCACTCTCAGCGATGCCGTACCGCTAATATTCAGATATCCTTCCGAGCCAATCTTATGCGCCAACAACGTGTAGTCGCCCACATCATCGTGGAAGGTTCCGCCGCTCAGATTTACAATTCCCTTAGATCCTGCGGCATAACCCACCTCAATGTTTTGCTGGACGGTTCCGTTTTTCACAAACGCGCCGCCGGTCTGGTTGAAGGTTCCAACCGCCCCGTCGTAGACCCCAATAAAGGTGTGGGTGTCGGCACCCGGCGTCGAGTTGTGCGTGAGCGTTCCGCCGGAAAGGTTGTAGGTTCCGTTTCCATGCCGCCCGATATGGGTGGTGTAGTTTCCGGAAAGTTCCACGCTTCCACCCGTCTGGGTAATGGTTGCGCTCTCGCCGGTGTCCGCCAGATAGATATCCTTGAACAGTGCATCGCCACTGATTTCGACATTCGCTCCATTCGTTCCGCCCAGATAGAGTTTGGAAACATAACCATCAGGAGCCGAAGAGGGCGTGATCCGAGCCGTACCCGACTCGATGACGGCTCGGCCATAGTTCCAGTCCAGTGCCGTGCTCCCTCCGGTGTTCGAGGGGTTGCCAACCACCCAGCCCGGAATATTCCAATCCGGAGCCGGATCTTCATTCGTCCAATTTCCGGAAACCATCCAGTCTCCGGTTCCGCCTACCCAATGCACATAGTTTGAATTACCAAAAACACTGGCCGTCATGGCCAGCAACGCCAACATTGCCATCCTTCTCATAACTGTCTCCCTATTTTAACCGACCGATAAAGAACGGCTTCCGGCAGGATTGCCGAAAGCCGTTTTGAAACATTTTCAATGCTAGATCATGAACTTGCGGCGAATCCAAAGCATGGCACCGCCAAGGAAGACAACCATGCTCAGTACAGCCGGCTCGGGGATGACCGTGGCCACAAGCATTTTGCCGGTGCCTGCCGTTCCATCGCTCGCAACATTGTCGACAATGCTCCAGTCAAACTCATAGTCGCCGCTAAGATCGACAAAGGTCATGGAGTTGGTCTCTATGTTGTTTGCCGACCAAATAAGATTGAAGGCATCGCCCACGTTCGCACTGAATCCAGCTAGCGTATCGAGAGTGACGTCTCCGCGCAGTACGGCATCGTGATAGGGATCGGATGCCGTTCCCTCCGCTTCCATCACGGTAATTCCTCCCGCATCGAGTTCCAGGTTCAGCGTCGTTCCCGCAAGGGCAATAAAACGATCCATCTTCATGTGGTCGATTCCCGATCCCTCGACCGTCATGGTCGACTTGCTTCCATTGACCAAATAGACATAGCGGTGCGCATCGAGCGATCCACCCGAAATGGTGTATACTCCTTCGCCGGTACTGCTGGAGTCCGCAATTTTCATGTAGAGCGTGTCGAGGCTGCCGCCGGTCTGGTTGATTTCGCCGTAGCCTTCGTCGCCCACCTGCAAAATGGCCCATCCGGTCGAAGGCTCGGAGGATCCCGATCCGACGCCGTCGCCCAGCTGGAACTGCGCCGTTCCACTGATGTTCATGATGCCTTGGGCTCCGTCCAGATCGCCCAGGGTAAACGTGTCGCCGACCTGATGGAGAAACTGGCCACCGCTCAGGTTAACCGTGCCTTGGGAACCATTGGCATAGCCCACGATAATGTTTTGCTGAACCGTTCCATTCTTGATGAAAGTGCCGCCCGTCTGGTTGAACGTTCCAACCGCCCCGCTGTAGACCCCGATAAAGGTGTGCGAGTCGGCACCGGAGGTCGAGTTGTGCGTCAGTGTTCCGCCGGAAAGGTTGTAGGTACCGGTTCCATGCCGCCCAATATGGGTCGTATAGTTCCCGGAAAAGACCACGTTGCCGCCCGTCTGGGTTATGGCACCGATCTGCCCGGACGCGTCGCCTAGGTAGATATCCTTGAACTCCACATCTTCGCTAATGTCGATACTGGCACCGGATGCGCCGCCAAGGCGCGTCTGCGCGATGGAACCGGACGGTGCTGCGCCGGGCGTGATCTGCGCGGTTCCGTTGGTAACGAAGGCATAGTCGGCGGTATCGCCGGGAACCGTGCCCAGCGACCATTTGGCCGTGTTGGTCCAGCTTCCGGTTGTTCCGTCCCAATAGTTGGTCGCGGCAAACCCGCTTCCCGCCACCAGCGCGGTGGCCAATAGTGCTACTGTTCTTTTCATCTGATTTCTCCTTTGTTTAACCGACCGACAAAGAACGGGTTCCGGCAGGATTGCCGGAAGCCGTTTTGAAACATTTTCAATGCTAAATCATAAACTTGCGGCGAATCCAAAGGATGCCGCCGCCGATAAAGGCAAACATGCCTAGCGTTCCAGGCTCGGGGATGACCGTCAGGCGCAGCATCTTGCCCGCCCCCGCTGTTCCGTCCGCCGCAACATTGTCGACAATGCTCCAGTCAAACTCCGTAGTACCCACGTTGACCAGATTAAGACTGTTCGTATTCAGGATATCCGCAGCCGACCAGAGAATGTCGTATGTCTTGCCCACGGTGTCATCGAAGCCCGCGAGGGTATCGATGTTCCATGTGCCATTCACGTAGGCGCTGTAGTAGCTGGAACCCGCAGCTCCATCCACCTCGATCAACGTAGAGCCGCCTGCATCCAGATTAATGTTCATGGTGTTGCCGCCCACCAGAAAACGATCTGCTATAATGTGGTCTGCACCCGAACCGTCGACCGTCATGCTACCGCCGTAGTGCAGATAGATATAACGATCCACATCAACTGATCCGCCGGAGATCACGTAGTCTCCATCGCCTGCAGAGGCGTGACCCATGATAATATAGTTTGCATCGACACTGCCACCGGTCTGGTTAAGTTCACCATGTCCATTTTCTCCAAGTTCCAAGATGGCTCCCGTCAGATCCAGAGTTCCGCCACTGACATTCATTATGCCAACACTTCCTTCCCGATATCCCGTATAAAA
>WFRA01000102.1 GCA_015486775.1 Kiritimatiellales bacterium
ATCCATACACCACCGCCCCCTCCGGCCTGCCCGTCATCCAGAGCGCGCTCGTCTCCCTGCTCGAATTCCTGCCTTTGGAAATCGTCGCCGAAAAAACCGCCCACAACCCCGCCAAAATTTTCCAGACCCTGGAACGCGGCTTTATCCGCGAGGGATATTTTGCCGACCTCACACTCGTCGACACCGCAACGCCGCACACCGTCACCAAGGAAAACATCGAATACAAATGCGGCTGGTCGCCCTTCGAAGGCACCACCTTCCGCTCCACGATCGCCGCCACCATCGTCTCCGGCCAGCTCGCCTATTCCGGCGACCAGATCAACGACGCCGTCCGCGGCCAGCGTCTGCTGTTTGATCGCTGACCGGCGCGAGAAGGAAAACCTTGTCCTGGCGGCGAACCTTTTCCGGCACGGCCAGGGTCACCTTGTCGCCTTTGACGGCGCGGTCGGCGGGGTGGCCGTCGACGCGCAGGGTTTCGGCGAGCGTTTTTACCGCACCGGTGGTGGGCCCTTCAACGAGGATTTCGCAGCCGGGCAGTAGCTCTTTTTGCCAGAGGGTAAATTCCACCACGCCGATCTTGGCGAAAAAGTTGCTGACCACACCGAGCTGGATGCGCTTGCGCGTGGCCTGCGAATGGCCGGAGGCCGCCCACTCGCCCAGCTTTTCGCCACAATAGTAGCCGCCATCCCAGAAGCCCCGGTTGAATACCGTGGCGAGCCCCGCTTCCAAGGGGTGGAAATCCTCCGCGCGGAAGGTTCCGGCCTCGACGGCATCCAGCCCGGCGCGGTAGGCGCGGACGACGGTGGCGACATAGTTGGCGGAGCGGGCGCGGCCTTCGAGCTTGTAGACGGCCACCCCGGCGGCGGCCAGCTTGTCGAGGTGCGGCAGGGTGCAGAGATCCTTGGGCGACATCACATATTGGTTCTGGATTTCCAGCTCGTCGCCAGTCTCCACATCGGTGACGCGGTATTTTCGGCGGCAGTTCTGGAAGCAGGCGCCTCGGCTGGCGGACTGGTTGTAGACCCCGAGACTCATGTAGCACTTGCCGGAGATGGCGACGCAGAGCGCGCCGTGGGCAAACAGCTCGACCTGCACCGGTTCCCCTTTCGGGCCGGTAATGTTTTGCTCGCGGATGGCGTTTGAAATCGCCGCGATCTGTTCGAGCGTCAGCTCGCGAGCCAGCACGACCACGTCGGCATAGCGGGCATAGAAGCGAACCGCCTCGATGTTCGATACATTCGCCTGCACCGAAATATGAACTTCGAGACCGATAGAATGCGCATATTCGATGGCGGCAATGTCGGCGGCGATGACGGCATCGATGCGGGCGGCTTTGGCGGCATCGCAGATTTCGCGCAGGGCGGGAAGCTCGTCGTCGTAGACAATCACGTTGAGCGCAAGGTAGGAGCGCACCCCGCACCAGCGGCAGATGCGGGCGATGCGCCGGAGATCTTCCAGCCCGAACGGGCTGGCGGCGCGCGAGCGCATGTTGAGCTTGTCGACCCCGAAATAGACCGAGTCCGCCCCCCCGCGAATGGCGGCTGAAAGCGCGGCATACGACCCCGCCGGCACCATCAATTCAAACTTGGATTCTTTGCGGTTCATGCAAGGTCAGCCTCGGAAGATAATGAACTTCCGCGCGGCAAAATTGATGAGCGTGGTCGATACCGCCTTGGCGACGTAGGAGAAGGTGGTCGAAAGGCCAAAGCCCCGGATCAGCACGGCACCGATCCCCACCCCGATCCCGACGCTGATGGCCGACACCAGGTAGAAGAGGCCAATCTCCTTGCGGCGGCTGTGCTTCCCGGCCTCGAAGACGAAAAGCACGTTGAGAATGTAGGCCACGAGGTTGGAAGCGAGAAAAGCGATTCCATTCGCCAGACAAAAATTGATGGTGCGCAGATATTCGGGAACCGCCACCACCTCGAGGTGGAAGAGGCGAACCAGCACATCGTTTTCGGTCAGCGCCGGAAAGAGCAGCCAGGCCACAAGGAAGAAAACCAGCATGTCCGTAGCCATGGCCACTCCGCCGCAAAAGGAGTATTTCAGGAATTGAACGCCCGAATGGTTCTTGTCATGCAGGATGTTTTTTAGATCGGCCATGAGGGTAAACTATTTCAACCCCGGGCATTTAGCAAATCCCATCCGAAAAAAATCAACAATTGATCCTTTTTTCAATCGCATTTTCCCGGGGAAAGCGCTAGCTTCAAAACCGAAGTCAAGGAAAGGAATACAGCCCTGCGTGGTTCGCGGAAATAGACACGTTTCCCTTACCCAATGATTACTAAAAGGGAGCTTATGACTCGAATTGGTGCCTGCATGCCCTTGAAAAAGGGAGGGTTCCAGAATCTTGTTCGTTTCGCTCCCACCTGTTGCCACGGTGACAGGGAATAGTCTACAGTCGGCCAACGTGGAGCTCCTTTCCTTGCTTCGTTTTTTTTTTGCGCGGAGCGCATCTTTTCCAAACACAGACGGAAAAGTTTTGGATCGCTAATCACGCGAATTGCGCGAATGGGGAAGAGAGTTAGAAAGTGAATTTTATAGATGAACCGTACGTGGCGCAGGCTTTCCGGCCTGCGAAAAAGGGAAGGCAGGAATGTCCGCCCCATAGGATGGGAACGCCGAGCCCCAGCTCGGCTTAAAAGAACCCCCGCACATAAGAAGATTGATTCTCGCCGGAACAGACAGATGACAGCATCCGGACACGCGTAGCGAAAAAAGGTGCACCCAAAAAATCTTTCCTCCTTTACTCCATTTCTCATCTTTTTTTTATCGCGAAAGAATGATCTGTTCTAAGAATAGAATAGAAGTGGCTAAACTTGAAGAGCAGGTAATAAAAATGGGGTCAATCCGAATGGATCGACCCCGAAAAATGGTGGGCGGTAAAGGACTCGAACCTTCGACCCTCTGGGTGTAAACCAGATGCTCTAGCCAACTGAGCTAACCGCCCTTTTCCCCGAAAAGGAGCGCACATAGTACCCATTCCAAAAAACGAGTCAAGCGGTGAACCTGAAAAAATGATTCCCAGCCCGAAAACGAAAAGCGGTGATTAGTTCCTTCCCTTCTCACTTCTCATCATTTGAACCAATCTTATGTTGCACGCAACATAACCGAGCCTTTGGCTCCGTTTGCATTCGCAAATTATCTGTGCTTCGCTTCGACGTGATCAGCCTCGGTGCCCCGCCCGCAGTATTGCCTGCATCGGCGCGGACAAAGGCAAGAAAGCCTTCCGACCGCCTGCTCGCCATGGCATTGCTTTCTTCGGGTGCGGCGCACTTGACCTGCGGGGGCGGCTCCGGTAGGGTTCGCGCTCGTTTTTTATGGCCCCGAATCCTTTTGAAAGCAAGTTGATGAGCGATCTCTCCCTAGTCCGAAATTTTTCGATCATTGCCCACATCGACCACGGCAAGTCGACGCTGGCCGACCGCATGCTGGAGCTGACCCGCACCGTGGAGCAGCGCAAGATGAAGGAGCAGTTGCTCGACTCGATGGATCTCGAGCGCGAGCGCGGCATCACGATCAAGGCACATCCGGTGACGATGAAGTATACCGCGAAGGATGGGCAGACCTACACCTTCAACCTGATCGACACCCCCGGCCACGTGGATTTTTCCTACGAGGTTTCGCGCTCCCTGCAGGCGTGCGAGGGGGCGATCCTAGTGGTGGACGCCGCGCAGGGCGTGGAGGCGCAGACGGTTTCGAACACCTACCTGGCCACCGACAACGGGCTGGAGATCATTCCGGTGCTCAACAAGATCGAGATGCCCAACGCGGATGTCGACGAGGTTTCGCAGCAGATCGAGGACATTCTGGCGATCGAGGCCACCGATGCGCTGCAGGTGAGCGCAAAGAAGGGCATCGGCATCGAGGAGGTGCTCGAAGCGGTGGTGGAGCGGATTCCCCCGCCGGAACCGGCCGTAGACAAGTTTACGCGGGCGCTGGTCTTCGATTCGAAATACGACGCCTTCCGGGGCGTGGTGGTCTATATGCGCCTCTTCAGCGGAACGCTCAAGGCCGGTGACCGGGTGCAAGTGATGAGCACCGGGCAAAACTACGAGATCAAGGAAGTGGGCATCTTCACGCCGGAGATGCAGAAGAGCAAACTGCTCGACGAGGGTTCGGTGGGCTACGTGATCGCCAACATAAAAGATGCCGCCGAAATCCAAATCGGCGACACGCTCACGCTATCGAAAACTCCGGCACCCGATCCGTTGCCGGGCTTCAAGGAGATCCACCCGATGGTCTTTTCGGGCATCTACCCGGTGGAGACGAGCGACTACGAAAAACTCGGCGCGAGCATGGACAAGCTGCGGCTCAACGACGCCTCGTTCTCGTTCCAGGCAGAGTCGTCGATCGCGCTGGGCTTCGGTTTCCGCTGCGGCTTTCTGGGGCTGCTGCACATGGAGATCATCATGGAGCGGCTGCGCCGGGAGTTCAACCTCGACATTATTTCGTCCTACCCCAATGTAGTCTACCGCGTCGTGCTCAAAAATGGCGAGGTGCAGGAGATCGACAACCCGATGTACCTCCCCGACATGAGCAACATCGAGCATATCGAGGAGCCGATGATCAACGCCACGATCATCTGCCCCACCGACTATCTCGGCGACATGATGCAGCTGATCATGGAGCGGCGCGGCGAGATCGTGAAGACCGACTCCATCGACGGCCGCCGCGTCATGCTCACCTGCCACATGCCGCTCAACGAGGTGCTGATCGATTTCTACGACCGGCTCAAGACCATCAGCCGGGGCTATGCCTCGATGGACTACGAATATTCCGACTACCAGCCCGCCGACCTCGTGCGGATGGACATTATGATCCACTCCGAGGTGGTCGATGCCTTTTCGAGCATCCTGCACCGCTCCAAGGCCGAGTTCCGAGGGCGGCAGATGTGCAAGTCGCTACTCGACGTGATTCCACGGCAAGCCTTCGCCGTGGCGCTGCAGGCGGCGGTGAACGGAAAGATTATTGCCCGCGAAACCATCCGCGCCTACCGCAAGGACGTGACGGCCAAATGCTATGGCGGCGACATCTCGCGCAAGCGCAAGCTGCTCGAACGGCAAAAAGAAGGAAAAAAGAAACTCAAGGCCATCGGCAAAGTGAACATTCCGCAGGAGGCCTTCATCGCCGTCCTGAAAACAAATAAACAATAGGCGGATTCCAATGATTGGAATATTGAAAAAACGGAAACTACGCAAGCAACTCAAGGAATACCTCCACGCGGCCAAACATGCGCGGAACATGCGCGAAGACATTGCCGACCCGAAGGATATCGAAGCCCTGCTGGCGGCCGAGGCCGCCGTGCGCGAAATCCGCAACGGCGGCGACGGTGATGTCGAAAAAGCCGTCCAGGCATTGGATGTTGCAGCCAACAAAGTCTACCCCTCCTCCAACACCTCCGGCATCCGCGAAAACGTCGAGGTTATCATTGTCGCGCTTGCCGCGGCCATGGCGATCCGCGCCTTCTTTTTCCAGCCCTTCAAGATTCCCACCGGCTCGATGCAACCGACG
Source organism: Kiritimatiellales bacterium (assembly GCA_015486775.1). GTDB lineage: Bacteria > Verrucomicrobiota > Kiritimatiellia > Kiritimatiellales > Pontiellaceae > Pontiella. The sequence continues at coordinate 5,515 of WFRA01000102.1, forward strand.
CTCAACGGCATAAAGGTCGAGGCGCAGGCCTCCCCCACCCTCTTCGACCGCCAGCCGCTGGCCTTCGCGAAGTGGCTCCTGACGGGAACCTCGTACAAGACCGTGAGAGCCAAGGCCTCCGGCAGCATCCAGTCGGCGGAGCGCACCCGCGATGCCGACATTTTCTACATCGGCGGCGTACCCCACAAAATCCCCAGCTACATGGCCGGCCTCGAGCGCCAGCTCCAGCGCGGCCACTACTACCACAAGGGCGACGTGATTCTTTCATGCACAAAAATCGCCGGCGACCACATCCTCGTAAACAAGATGAAATACAACTTCATGCACCCCGATCGCGGCGATATTGCCGTCTTCGACACTCGGCACATCACGCTCGAACAGGTGCGCAAGGGCACCTTCTACATCAAGCGCATGGTCGGCCTCGCCGGCGAAAAAATCCAGATCCAGAACAAGGAAATCGTGGCCGACGGAAAGATCGTCCGCGAACCGCCCATTTTTGAAAAGATCGCCACCGATCCAGCCTACGACGGCCACACCAACGCCGGGAAGCTGGCCACCCCCGACGACTTCATCCAGCTCTCCGACACCGAATACCTGATGATGGGCGACAACACCAAAAACAGCCTCGACGGCCGCTATTTCGGCGGCGTGCCGCGCGAGGACTTCCAGGGCCCCGCCTTCTTCGTCTACTGGCCCTTCCGCGAACACTGGGGCATCGTCCACTAGCGGCGGGAGCGCGCAATAAAGGTTGAGCGTTCCGCTCACACTGCAACCATTCTTAATTCACTGCTGCGTAGCCGCATCAGGATTATTCCCCTGCCCCTTGCTGCGCGGCCAGCGTGTCCAGTTCGGTAAGGGTAAAGCGAACGCTTATAACGTAGGGTGCCTCCCCCTGCACCTAGTACCCAGTCATGAATTAATTGTCGGGATTTAACAGAAGGTCGCAAAGGGCGCGAAGACAGAACTCGTTTTCTTTGCACACTTTGCGTCCTTCTGTTAGAAAAACACCCGTTAAGCAACCCCCCAAGCAAAGCCTGACGATGTACTAGTGCCCGTAGACGTACAGACAAAGGTTCCGTCCGGCAGTACCTCCACACCTGAAATAAGGGCAGGTGTCCGGCCTGCCCGAAGGTATGGAACAGACTTGTAGCCACCTTTTCCGCAGTTTTTCCATTCGCGGGCAGAAACCTATCTCCAGGCCTCGATGCGATAGAAGCCTGAGCAGTTGGTTGCGGAAAAATCGGTAAAGTTTGTGGAGATTGATGTGGGCGGGAGATTGGTGAAGAGGGGTGTCCAGCCTGCTCCTCCGACCAGATCCAAACACCGTTCCAGAACCTGCGTGGCCAGCACGCCGCCTTTCCAATACACGTGCATTCCGGGTTCGGCGGTCTCGACGTAGAGATGCTCCAAAACGGAGTCGGCATTGGTCGGGTCGGTGTCGCACACCCATTCCTGCCATGTCGGAATGCCATCGTTGTCGCCGTCGAGGGAGTCGTCGCCGGGAGCCAGTCCATGGTCGGCGAGCCACCAAATCGGTGTTCCATTCGCCGTCAGGCTGTTGTTGGTTGCCCAGAGCCAGGTAAGCGCCAGGTCGTTGGTCAGGGTGATTTGGATGTTTGCGCCGGTGCCGCCGGATGGGTCGTGGCCGGACATGCTCCACCCATCCAGGACATACTGCGAAGTTCCCTGCACGACGACCGGGTTGGTGACCGAGAGGGAGAGGTTGTCGCCATAGGTATAGGCATGGGTTCCAACCTCTGGATCGGCCTGGCCAAGGGCGGAGGCCACCACGACCTCGCGCGCCAGCGGGTTGTTGGTCGTCACAACCAGGTCGTCGAGGGCGGCGGGAATCCCCTCGTTCACCGAACAGGCGAGAGCGCCGAAGCGGTTCGGGGCGGACGGCATGGCGAACCAGCTTCCACCGGGGCTTCCGGAACCATCGTTGGCGGTCCAGGCCGATGGATGGGTGAGAAGGATGCCGTTCAGGCGAACCTGGAAGTAGCGCCTGTTGTTTATTGCATCCGTGGTCTGGTAGTCGAACTTAAAGGTCAGGCGAACCCATTCCCAGGCTTGGACGGTTGTGTTGCTGACCACGCTCCAAAGGTTGGAACCTGCGGCCAGGTCGTAGTGCCATATGGCGGGATGGCCATCCAGGTCGAAAGCAACCGCAGCCTGCCGGTTGGCCAAACCGGTTGTTCCGGCGGGCAGCAACCCGTGGACGGGCAGCACCATGCAGTCCGCCCAGACAATCTGGTTGGAGGCCATGTCGAACTGGTTGGTTACCGTCCCGCCCACCCCCAGCTTGAGCACCTTGGCATGATTTGCCGCGACCGGATAGCCGCAGGCCTCGCCATAGGCTTCGAGCGATCCGACCAGATCGGCACCGGCAGAGACCACCGCGTTGCTGGAGGCACCGGAGGACCATCCGTTCGTTCCCGGCATCGAGAACCCGTCGGCATAGGATTCGAACGTCTCCCCATAGTCCAGCGTATTGGGCGCGGCTACCGCCAAGGAGGCGGCAAGCAAACAAAATATTCCCGGCATATGGATTCCTCTATTCATAACAACCTCCGCGATAGCGACGCCGCGACCGGCGCCTAAAAAATTGCATTGTAGATCTCCTCGGCATCGGCGACCGCCACCGGCCGGGGGTTTGGATCCATGAGGCGATCGATGCCGCAGGCCGCTTTGGCCATTTCGGGAATGTCCTCCCGGACGACTCCCAGGGAAGCCATCGAAGCCGGAATATCCAAGTCCCGGAAAAGGTTTTCCAACTCCTGCAGAAACCGGTCCGGATCGGGGGGTGCCAATTGCATTGCGGCGGCAAGCCGTGCAAACTCGCCCTGGCAGGCGGGGGCGTTGAAGCGCATGGTTGCGGCGAGCAGCATGGCGTTGGCCTGGCCGTGCGGCACGTGGTATCGCCCGCCGAGGGGATAGGCCAGGGCGTGGACAGCCAGGCAGGAGGAACTTGCAAAGGCCATGCCGGCCAAGGTCGACGCGGCGGCCATTTGATCCCGGGCTTCCTGGTCGCTTCCATCTTGATAGGCGCGCCGCAGGGATTGGGAGATCAAACCGGCCGCCTCCAGCGCAAGCGCCTGCGAATAGGGATTGGTCTTTTTGGAAATCATGGCCTCGATGGCATGGGTCAGGGCATCCATGCCCGTCGACGCGGTGATGTGCGGCGGCATGGAATCGGTCAACGCCGGATCGAGGAGGGAAATATCCGGAAGGATCAGGGGGCTGACGATGCCGACTTTCAGCTTCGCCTCCGTGTCGGTCAGGATGGCAACCGGAGTGACCTCCGAGCCGATACCAGCCGTCGTCGGCACCAGAATGGTGGGCAGGCCGCGTTGCTTCACGTTGCCGACCCCCATGTAG